>CALATR010000368.1 GCA_937891875.1 uncultured Pseudomonadota bacterium
CCAGGTGTGCCGCGCGGTCGGCACGCCGATCCCGTACGCCATCGACCTGCCGCAGGTCGACGTGGCCTCGCAGGCGCTCCCCGAGGGCGTCGATGTGCAGGTGCACGCCGATCAGGTGTGGTTCGAGGGCGTGCCCGTGCCCACGGTCGAAGCGCTCAAGCCCGCCCTGCGCTCGCGGCGCCTGGAGCTGGACCGCGCGCAGGCGCTGAAGGGCGAGCCCATCCCGACGCCTCCGGTGCTGCTGGGCGCAGACGGCACGGTCCCGGCCGCTCGGGTCGCATCGGCGGTCCGTCACCTGACCGACGGAGGCGCGACGGAGGTCCGCTTCGTGGTCTGGTCCCGCGATGCGGTCTCGCTGCCCGATCCGCCGGACAAGGCGTTGTACGCCGAGATCACGGCAGGCCTGGACGCGCGCTCCCCCGAGGATCGCCCGCCGTTCATGGCCGAGAAGGCCACCGCAGAGCTCGAGGGCTGTGAACCGGCCAACGACATGTTCCGCCGGGCGTCCGGGGTGAATCCCGAGGGCCGCTGCGAGTTCGTGGCCGCGAACATCGGCGGGGTGCTCGACGCCTGCCCCCGGATCGACCGGGCGCGGATCGCGACCCTGCTCCAGATCATGACCTCGCCGACCTACACCCGAAAGCCTGGCGTGGTCGCGGTCAGCATCGACCCCGAGGGAACGCCGGTGCCGGTGCGGGGGTCCTGGTCCAGCCTGGCCGAAGCCCTCGTCGCGCATGATGGGGAGCGCATCCAGCTGATCGAGGAGGCACCGTGACCGCACGCCCGCTCCTGCTGCTCGCCCTTGCTGCCGTGTCCGTACCGTCGGTGGCCGGCCCCAAGGAGTGGAAGGCGATCGGCAAGGCCTTCGGCAAGAGCGACTGTGCCAAGGTCATGCAGCTCGCGCCCGACGCCTTCGAGGGCCAGAGCGACGAGCCGAAGCGGCTGGACGCCATCGAGGCCGTCGTCGAGTGCGTCACCCGGGACGTCATGACCGACGCGCCCCCTCCCCTGCCCGGGCAGCTCCGCATCGCCGGTCACGTGCTCGCCAGCGCCCCGGACGCGGCGGTCGAGAAGCGGCGCGCCGCCCTGGTCAATGCCACCGCGGTCCGCATGGCCACCCTGCAGCAGGAGGGCGACCTCAACGCCGCCATCGCCATGGCCGACGCCCTGCTCTCGGTCTCCCCCGAGGACCCGGGCGTGCACATGCTGCGCCTGGGCGCCCACGGCCAGAACGGAGACTGGTCCGTGGCTGCCAAGGACCTCGAGTGGGTCATCGAGGCGTGGGACCGCATCCCCGGCAAGCAGCGCCGGGCGCGCAACCAGCTGCTCTCCATCGGCGCCCAGGCCCTGGCGATCGTGTGGGATGATCTCGAGGATCCTGCGGCGCTGATGGCCCGCGCGGAGACCGCCGCCGAGGCCTCGGGTGACCCGGGCCTGCTGCACCAGGTGCGCGCGTTCTGGTTCGGCGCCCTCGCCGCGCGGGCCCTGCCGCGCCGTGACCTGCTCGATCGCCTCCTGGCCGCCCGGCCCGACGATCCGAACCTGCAGCAGGTCGACGTGCTCCTGCTCGCCGAGGAGGATCCTGCCGCCGCCGTACCTCGCATGAACGCCTACCTGGCGGAACGCCCGGATGATCTCGAGGTGCACTTCACCCTGGGCGTGGTGCACATCAACTTCGCCAACGCCGCCCTGCAGGAGCAGAGCCGGCTGGGCTTCGAGGGCCCCCGGGCAAAGGAGCTGGACGCCCGGATGATGGCCGAGCACGAGCTCGCCTGGCCTCACTTCGAGACCGTCGCCCAGGCCGAGGGCAGCCCCCTGCGCCTCATGGCCGTCCAGCAGCTGAAGTCGATGGCGCTGACCATGGGCAAGAACGACGCCTACAAGCGCTACAAGGCGCTCGAGGCCGAGCTCCAGTAGCTCAGTCGAGGATGTCCGGATCGTGCGCCGCCGGTCGGGTCAGCCACACCAGCATGAGGATGGCCGTCACGATGCCGAAGATCGAGCAATAGACGGTCAGGACCGAGCCCAGCGACCCGGCGGCGGCGAGCCAGACCAGGGTGCGATTGGGGGCGGGCCGGAGCAGCTGGATCCCTCCGATCATGTGCAGCACGCCCGAGGTGACCGCCCCCAGGAAGATCACGATGTAGAGCACCAGGATCATCGCGCCGAACGCGCCCTCGTCCCCGCTGCGCGCCGTGAACGTCATGACCCCGCCCATCGCCGTGCCCAGGATCGCAAACGCGGCGAACATGAGCTCGAGGGCGGCGAACACGATCGCCAGGATGCCAGTCACGCGGGCGAGCGAGTCCTCGCCGGGGGCGGGGGCACGCCGAGAACCAGCCGCCGTAGGGGCGTCATAGGGATTGGACACGCGGACCTCCGGCGCGCCACCTGGCCCGGCGGGTCGGACGGGTCAAGTCGCCTGGCGGTGGGCGGACGCCGGTGGAGGACGGGGGAGTGGGGGTGGTTCGGGGCGGTGCTCGGCACAGAGACCCAGAGGCACAGAGGGGGTCGCAGAGACCCACGCGAACCGGATCCTCGATATCGCAGGCTCCTCCTGCGTAGTGGCGCGATGGTGGGGGCGCCCGGTCCGTGGGACGGGAGGGGCGGCGTTGAGGGGCGTGGAGGAGGCACTCGTGGCGGGAGGCGTGGGCTGGGGATGCTACGGGTAAGAACGGGCTTTGACA
>CALATR010000369.1 GCA_937891875.1 uncultured Pseudomonadota bacterium
GCGGGTGCGCGACACCGTGCTCGGCGCGGAGCTGGCGATGAAGCTCCTGGCCTGGCGCTTCGTGAAGGACGAGCGAAACCGCTCCTTGTTCCTGGCAGAAGCCCAGGCGACCGCCCAGCTGCAGCACCCGGGGATCGTCGCGGTTCAGGACTGCGGCGAGCTCCCCGATGGCCGGCTGTGGTTCACCATGTCCATCGTGCGCGGGACCACCCTCGACGAGGTCGCCGCCGACGTGCGCGGCTCGCTCACCGGTCGCTCGACGCTGCACGGCGGCCTGGGCACCCTGGGCTCGCGCTGGACCCTGCGGCGCCTGCTCGGCGTGCTCCAGCAGGTGTGCGAGATCGTCGCGTTCGCCCACTCCGAGGGCGCCGTCCACCGCGATCTCAAGCCCAGCAACATCATGATCGGCCGCTTCGGCGAGGTCCGGGTGATGGACTGGGGTCTCGCGACCCTTCCCGGCGTCGACCATCCCCTGGTCGAGAGCGGACTCGTCGTCGGCACGCCCGCCTACATGAGCCCCGAGCAGGCGCGCGGCATGCCCTGCACCCAGGCCAGCGACGTGTATGCCCTGGGCGGCATGCTCTACCGCCTGCTCAGCGGCGAACACCCCCGCAGCGGCCACGTGCGCTACGTCGTCAAGCAGGCGGCCAGCGGGCGCTCCCCCCGTCTGCCCGAGGACGATCCCGGCATTCCCGGGCCCCTGCGCGAGCTCTGCCACCGCTGCCTCACCCGCGATCCGAGCGTGCGCCCCACCGCTGCGGAGCTCGCCGAGTCCATCGAGGCGTGGCTGGAGGGCGCCCAGCGACGGCGCGAGGCGCTCAAGCTGGTCGACGAGGTGCGCGCGGAGAAGCCGATCATCGAGGATCTCAACGCCCGGGCGCTGCAGCTGCGCGCCGAGGCGACCCGCCTGCTCGAGGCCGTGTCCGACGAGGACCCGGCCGAGGCCAAGAAACCTGCTTGGGAGCTCGAGGATCGGGCTGGAGCTCTCGAGTCCGAGGCCACCCTGCGCGAGGTCACCTGGACCCAGCGCCTGCGCGCCGCCCTGACCCGGGCGCCCGATCTCCCCGAAGCCCACGAGCTGCTCGCCGATCACTACCGGGCGCGGCTGGAGCTCGCCGAGGCCACCCGGGATCGCCTGGCGATCGCGCGCTTCGAGGCGCTGCTGCGCGACCACGACCAGGGTCGGCAC
>CALATR010000370.1 GCA_937891875.1 uncultured Pseudomonadota bacterium
GCCCGCGCATGCTGCAGGTGTTCGATCAGGTGCGCAGTGTCGCCGGCACCGACGCCACCGTGCTCGTCCGGGGGGAGACCGGCACCGGCAAGGAGCTGATCAGCGCCGCCATCCACCGCCGCTCCCAGCGCCGCGAGGCCCCGCTGATCTCGGTCAACTGCGGCGCCTTCACCGAGTCCCTGCTCGAGAGCGAGCTCTTCGGCCACGAGCGCGGCTCCTTCACCGGTGCGGTCGGTCGCCGGGAGGGCCTGTTCGAGATGGCCGACGGCGGCACGCTCTTCCTCGACGAGCTCGGCGAGACGACGCTCAACGTGCAGGTCAACCTGCTGCGGGTGCTGGAGGAGATGAGCTTCCGCCGGGTCGGCGGTCGGGAGAAGGTCCACGTCGACGTGCGGATCATCGCGGCGACCAACGTGCACCTCGAGGAGGCGGTGGAGGAGGGGAGCTTCCGCGAGGATCTCTTCTACCGCCTCGACGTCTTCCCGATCTTCCTGCCCGCACTCCGGGAGCGGCGCGAGGACATCCCGCTGCTGATGCGTCACTTCCTCGACGAGATCGGCCAGGACTACGAGCTCGAGCCCCCGTCGGTCTCCGCCGAGGCCCTGCAGGTGATCCTCGGCTACCACTGGCCCGGAAACGTCCGCCAGCTCCGGGCCATGTGCGAGCGCTGGGTCATCACCCACTCCGGGCGGCGGCTCGAGAAGGAGCACCTGCCGCGACAGCTCACCGGGCGGCGACCGACCGACGAGACCGCTCCCGGCGGCTTCGTCATCGACGAGCGGGTGGGGCTCAAGGACAACACGGATCGCGCGATCCAGCAGGTAGAACGTGCTTATCTGCACCGCCTGCTCCGCAAGTGCGGCGGCCACATGGAGCGCACCGCGGACGAGGCGGGGATCAGCCGGCGCACGCTCTACTCGAAGATGAAGCAGTACAGCCTGCAGCAGGGCGACTTCAAGGCGCCGGAGACGGAGGAGGCGTGAGCGACGGGCCCGCCGACCCCGAGCTGCCCGCCTCCATCCGCGTGGTCGCCGACGTCGCGGGCGAGGATCTGGTCATCCCCGATCGCACCCGCTGGGGCAGCCGCGTGCGCCACGGCCTGCAGTTCGGCGGTCGCTCGCTCGCCGCCTTCCTGATGGTCGCGCTCGTGTTCCTGCTGTGGGGCGGGGCAGACCTGCTGGTCCTCGGTGGCGTCGGCCTCACCGCCTTTGTGTGCTGGTACGTGCTGCCACTGCTGGCCCACTTCGTGCCGTCCGCCGCCGTGCTCGACCGCGTCTCCGTGGACGAGCAGGGCCTGCGCCTGCGCGCGCTCCGCCTGCGCTGGGAGGAGATCGCGCGCATCGAGGTCGAGCCCTACCCCTTCACCGACGGCAGCGACATCTGGTGCGTGCGGGTCAGCGCCGGCGAGCGGACCCTGCGGCTGGGCGCGGGCATGGAGGTGCGCGCGCTCATGGCGCTCCGCCACTACCTCACGACCCTGCGCGAGGTCCGCCTGCAGGCCCTGGGGGAGCGCGACGAGCAGGCGATCGATCAGCTGGACGCGCTGATCGGCAAGGCCTCTCCTAGCGGGCCGAAGTGAGCAGCTGGATGGACATGCCGACGGTGAAGTAGCCGTCGCCGCGCAGGATGGCGGGCATGCCCTGCACGAACACGCTCCCCGCGCGCCAACCCTGACCGAAGCGGAGGGCCGCTCGACCGTAGGGGAGGAAGCGCTTGACCTCCAGGTCCAGGGCGATGCCCGGGGAGAGCTCGAGCCCGATCCAGTAATCGCTCCAGTAGTACGTATGCGTGGTCGCGGTCGGCGCGAGGTGCAGGAAGCGCCACGTGTCGAAGCCCGCGCGCCCGCCGAAGGCCATGTTCGCCTCGTCCACCGCCTCGTAGTCGACGCTGACCGAGATCCCGGCGCCTGCCCAGTACATGCCGCACATGGTGTTGACCCCGAACGGTCCGGCCGAGCCGACGTTCGGACACAGGGTGGGCATCATGAGCGACCCGTCGACCTCGACGCCAGCCACGGTGCCTCCCGCGTGGGCGGGGCTTCCGGCGAGCGCACAGAGCGCGAGGGCGGCGGCAGGACCGTGGTGGGTGATGCCCAACATGCCAGCCTCCAACGCCTACTTTCCGGCAGGCCAGTGATAGACGGTGCCCACGCGCACGATGATCGCCGTGGGGCGCCAGGTGTGGGCGGGGAGGACCTCGCTGGACACGACCAGCCCGGCGGCGCGGTAGCCGCCCGACAGCGAGGCCCGGGCGTACACGGACGGCTGCATGCTCTTCAGCTCGAGGGCGGGCCCGACGCTGACGTCCATCGCCCCCCACAGGCCCATGTACCCGGAGCGCACGCCGGCGGTGGGTCCGAGCTGCAGGTGGGTCTCGCCGACCCGGGACAGGAGCTGCGCCCGTCCGCCGGCCATGAAGTGGATGTCCGAGACCACGCGGAACTCGGCCTGACCGCCCGCACCGCCCCACAGCTGGGACTCGGGCGCGGCGAAGCCGATGGCGGCGTCCGCGGACACGACGATGGCTGCCCCGCCCTCGCCGACGTCACTCGACGCGGGGACCTCGGCGGCGAGAGCGGGAACGGCGCTGGCGAGCAGCGCGGTGGACAGCAGGAACGAGCGGCTCAACGCATCACCTCGAACGTGGCGGTGCCTTCGAAGAACAGGGCGGCGCGCCCGGTCAGCTGCACGCGATCGCCAACGAGGCGGGTGTGCACGTCACCGGGGCGGTGGGAGATCTGGCGGCAGTGCAGCGCGTCCCTGCCCAGCCGCGCCGACCAGAACGGCGCCAGGGTGCAGTGGGCGGAGCCGGTGACCGGGTCCTCGTCGACCCCGGACGCAGGGGCGAAGAAGCGGGACACCACGTCGACGTCCCGGCCGGGCGCGGTGACGAGCACGTTGGTCCGGCGGCGGCCCAGCTCGGCGATGTCGGGGGCGGCCGCGGCGACGGCGTCTTCGTCGGCGAGCAGGGCCAGCACGTAGCGTCCGTGGTGCACCTGCTTGATCTGCCACAGGCCGTCGGGTCGACCGAGGAGCTCGTACAGCTCGGGATCATCGAGCGGGCCGAGCACCGGCACCGCGGGGAGGTCCATGGTCAGGCGCTCGCCGTCGCGGCGCACGACGAGCTCACCGCTGCGGGTGTCGAAGTGCACCGCGTCGTCAGCATCCCCGCGGTGAAACAGCACCTTCGCCGCGGCGAGCGTCGCGTGTCCGCACAGGTCCACCTCGGTGGTGGGGGTGAACCAGCGCAGCCCGAAGCGGCCGTCGTCCGGCACGACAAACGCGGTCTCGGACAGGTTGTTCTCCGCGGCGATCGCCTTCATCACGGCATCGTCGAGCCACTCCTCGAGCAGCATCACCGCAGCCGGGTTGCCGCGCAGGGCAGCATCGGCGAAGGCATCGACCTGGTACAGCGGCGCGCGCATGCACGGACCTCCGGGGGCTGTAGGTGTCTATGGAGGCGCGCGCCTTCAATCATCCTTGGAGGCCGCGATGACCGACCCTGATCCCGAGATCCTCGCCGAGGCTGTGTCCCGC
>CALATR010000371.1 GCA_937891875.1 uncultured Pseudomonadota bacterium
ACGAGACGCCCCTCCGACCCGCCCCGGCCCCCGACCGCGGCAGCGCCGAGCAGGCGGACGCGGTCGCCGCCCTGACCGCGCGCCTCGCCGCGGATCGCCCGACCTCCACCGTGCTCCTCGCCGACCGCGGCCGCGGCAAGTCCGCCGCCCTCGGCATGGCCCTGGGGCGCCTCGCGGCCAGCGATCCCGCGCCCCACGTGGTGCTCACCGGCCCCACCCCGAGTGCTGTCACCGAGGCCACCCGCTTCGGCGGCCCCGGGTTCACCGACCCCCGCGCCCTGCTCCGCGGTGAGCTGCACCCCGACGTGATCGTCATCGACGAGGCCGCCCAGCTTCCGGTCCCCCTGCTGGAGCGACTGGTGCGCACCCACCCCCGCGCGCGCCTCGCCTTCGCCACCACCACCCACGGCTACGAGGGCACCGGGCGCGGCTTCGTCCTGCGCTTCCTGCGCTGGCTCGACGATGGCGAACGCGACGTGGCCCGACTCTCCCTGACCGAGCCCATCCGCTGGTCCACCGGCGATCCCCTGGAGGCGCTGATCCGCGACGTGCTCCTCCTCGACGCCCAGCCCGCCCGCCTGCCTCCCGAGGCCGGCACGTGGGTCCACGCCGTCCTCGATCGCGAGGACCTCGCCCGCGATGAGCGCGTGCTCACCGAGGTGGTCGGCCTGCTGGTCCACGCCCACTACCGCACCACCCCCGGCGACGTGCACCGGCTGCTCGATGCGCCGAACCTGACGTTGCACGTCCTCTTCGAGGGCCCCCACGTGGTGGCGATCGGACTGCTCGCCGCCGAGGGCCGTCTGCCTCGGACGACCTGCGCCGCGATCGCGACCGGCCGTGCGCGCATCCGCGGTCACGCCCTGCCCGACACCCTCCTCTCCCACGCCGGCGCGCCCCCCGAGGTCGGCACCTGGCCGATCGTGCGCTCCGTCCGCACCGCCGTGCACCCGGACAGGCAGGGTCGGGGCCTGGGCGCTCGCCTCGTCCACGCCGAGCACGACACCCTGGACGCGGCGCTGGTCGGCACGGTGTTCAGCGCGACGGCCCCGGTCGTCCGCTTCCGCCAGCGCCTCGGCTACGAGGTCGTGCGGGTCGGGCTCGCCCGGTCCAGCCGCAGCGGCGAGCCGGCCGTGGTCATGGTCCGGCCCTGCACCGAGCGCGCCCGGCAGCTGGTCGGGGGGCTGCGGATGGAGCTCGCCCGGGACCTCGACGAACAGCTCGAGCTGCTTGCGGTGGACGGGGAGATCCCGGTGGATCCGGACCTGGTCCGGGCGCTGCGGCGGGGTCTGCCGACGCCGACGCCCCGGACGGACGCAGAAGCGCTCACGATCGCGCGGCAGGCGGCGTTCGGTCCCCGTCCGCTCGATGCGGCGGCGTCTGCACTGCGGCAGGTGCTGGACCTGGACGGCGGCGGACCCGCAGGAGCGACCCTGCGCGGAAGGCTCCTCGAACGCCGATCCTGGGCCAGCCTGGTCGACGAGCACGGCTGGGACGGGGTGCCGGCCGCGATGAAGGCCGCGCGCCGCCTGGTCGCCGAGCGGCTCAGCCCTGGGCCATCCCCCGCAGCTCATCCGCGCTGATGTCGTACCGCGCGTTGCAGAACTCGCAGTGGATGACCGCACCCCCGTCCTGGTCGGCCATGTCGTTCAGCTCGACGGCGCCCAGTCCGGCGAGCGCCCCCATCACCCGCTCCTTCGAGCAGGTGCAGCCCCACAGGGCCGGCTGGACCTCCAGCACGTGGACCGGCTGACCGTGCACGCTGCGGGCGCTGACCGCGTCCAGCAGGGGCTCGACGTCGGCAGAGCCCAGGCTGCCCCACAGGTCCAGGAAGGCGTCCGCCTGCAGGTAGGGCTGCTCTGCCTCCTCGGGCAGGCGCTCGGCGAGGATGCCGGCCGCACGGGCGACGTGGCCCTCCTCGTCGAGGGTGACCAGGGTGGCGAGGGCGCCGTGGACCTGGGTCGACTCCACCAGGTGGCCGCGCAGGGCGGCGGTGATGGACCCCCGGACCGAGGTCACGCCGCGGTAGACCTCGCGGCCGGCGACGTACTTGGCCGCCTGGAGCACACCCTCGAGATCGTCGAGGTCCGCGCGCGGGGGCAGGCCCCCCTCGGTCCACAGCCGACCGCGGTAGCGCCGCTCCGCGTCCAGCTCCCCCATCCAGCGGGCCTGGGGCCGGCTCAGGGCGATCTGCAGGGATAGCTTCTCATCACCCTTGGCGTAGGCGGACAGCAGGATGGTCGCGACGGTGGCCTCCGCGGCGAGCCGGGTGTCGGTGGGGCCCAGATCGTGGGCGCGCCGCACCTCGTCCGCCAGCTCCGCCGCCTCGACGATGACGAGGCGCACGGCCCCGCCATCCACCAGCGCCCGGGTCACCCAGGATCCGCCCTCGGTCGTCATCTCCGCCACGTGTCCTCCGTCGGGGCGCGCCTCTATCCGAGTGGCGCCGCGCAGGCTCCCGCCGCCTTGCGGTGCTATGCCCACGGTCGGAGGTCCACCATGGCGAGCTCGCCCATCACCGACCACTTCGACCGGCTGGTCGGGCTCGCGTCCGCCCACTACGCCGTCTACCCCGCCGGCGGCGACGGCCCGAGCGGCATGGTGCACCGGGTCCGCCCGACCCCCGGCCGCCCCTGGACCACGCTGTACACCGACGGCATGAGCGCCCGCGCCCTGCCCGACCCCGACGACGGCCTGCCCCTGCCCGATCGCCACGTCGAGCTCGTCGTGGGCTGCCCCAAGGGCTGGTTCTCCGACGACGACGGCGGCCCGGTCGACATGAGCGGCAGCGACGAGGGCGACTGGCTGGTCGAGCTCGTGCAGTGGATGATGGAGCTCCCCTGGCGCATCGACTACCCCGTGTACGCCGGCCTCGTCCTCCCCAACGGCGACCCCCCCGAGCCCTACGCCGACTCCGTCCCCTTCTGCGCAGCGCTCCTGGCCCCCGTCGCCTCGCTCCCCGAGGATGCGCAGGACATCGAGATCGAAGACGGCCCGACCGTGCGGCTGCTCTCGCTCGTGCTCCTGGACGCGGCCGAGCTGTCGTTCGCCCAGACCAGCGGGGTGGAGGCGCTGTATGAGCGGCTGGATGCGGCCGGGGTGTTCGAGCGGGTGGATCCCGAGCGGGAGAGCTCGGTGGACGTGGCGGAGGGGTAGGAAGGGGGACGTAGATCGTAGCGATCACGGGAAGTCGCGTTGCTGCGGCCAGGGGAGTGGCGGCTCGGTCTCCAGTCTCCAGTCTCCAGTCCCCAGTCCCACGGCGGCGGACAAGCTCCGTTTGACCCGGGTGCAGCCCCAGACCGAAGCCACTCCGCCCAAGCGGCGTTCCGAATACCAGAATCGTCTGGATTGCGGCCGACTCCCCGCGGCTCGACCTCTCCCCGGCCGGCCTGAGCTGGAGACTG
>CALATR010000372.1 GCA_937891875.1 uncultured Pseudomonadota bacterium
CTCGCTGTCGCAGGTGCAGCAGGATGCCGAGACGCGTCGCCAGCAGACGAACACGCTGCTCGCGCAGCAGGCCATCCACGGCATCGGCGAGGCGGCGAAGGCGTTCGCGGTGGCGAAGTCTGGGGTCGACCCCGCGCTGGCGGGTGTCGCGGAGAGGCTGACGAAGAGTCCGGAGCTGTTGCAGACGCTGCAGAGCCCGGAAGTGCAGGCGCTCATGGAAGACGCGGACAACCTGAAGATGGTGGCGCAGATGCTCAAGCAGGCGGCCCAGGCCGCGGAGGCGATGAAGGCGGCGAAGGCTGCACAGGCGGCGAAGGCCGGCGGTCAGGAGGCTGGGGCATGAGTGGCGGCGAGCGCGTGGAGGAAGGCGTGGGCGAGGAACACGACGGGTACGAGGAGTCGGCGTACGAGGTTGCGCAGCGGCTGTACGGGCGGTCGCTGGAGCCGCGGAACCGGCGGGAGCTGGAGCGGAGCCTGGAGGCGTGGCGGGAGCTGGGGAGCGCGGATCGGACGTTTGTGCTGGCGCATCTGGGGATGTTGAGGCTGAGGGCGTTGGAGGAGGTTGCGGTGGGGGTGGATGCCGCGGACCGCGACCATGCTCACGAGCGCGATGTCTCGGAGCCCGTGCCGGATGACGACGAGACCGAGGAGGTCGAACTCCCCGCGTACGATGTTGGCGCTCTCTCGCAGATGTGACGAGACCTGCCGGTTGGGCGAGAGGCGGAGAGGTGTTGACAAGCCCATTCGCCGCAGCCTGAGCGTCGACCGGGAGGAGGCGGATGCTGCCGGTCGTCGCGTCCGCGCTGAGGCTCGATCTCCGCCAGACCCCGCCAGTCCAGCGTGACACGGGTATGTGCTGACGCTACCAATACGCGCCGTGGAGGTAGGAATGCCCAGCAACTTCGACGCCACGGCCTCGATGCTCGGGTACCTGTTCCAGGCTCGGTATGCCCTGCTCGATGCGGTCGTCCGTCTTCACAAGGACAGCGTGTTCACGGTTGCCATCGAGACACTGGACGACGTCGTCTTTGACACACAGGGCTCGGCGACCGAGCTGCTCCAGGCCAAGCACCACCTCAACTCCGCCACCAACCTCACGGACGCGTCGGCCGACCTCTGGAAGTCGCTCCGCATCTGGTGTGAAGGCGTCACCGATGGTCGGTGGCCCGACGACACGGTGTTCTACCTGTTGACCACCGGGCAGGCTGCGGATGGGAGTGTTGCGGCGTACCTGCGGGCGAAGACGACTCGCGATGTGACCAAGGCCCGCCAACGGCTCGACAGCGTGGCGCAGTCCTCCACCAGTACGTCCAACGCGACAGCCTACGCGGCCTATCTGGCGCTGACCCAGGCGCAGAGGGAGACGCTACTGGACCGGACCGTCGTGCTGGATCGATCTCCCAACATCGTCGGCGTCGAGACCGGAATGCGAGAGGCGCTGGCTCTGGCGGTGGAGAAGGACCGAGTACCCCAATTGATCACCCGCCTCGAGGGCTGGTGGTTCCAGCGGGTGGTGCGGCACCTCATGGATGCGGACAAGCGCCCAGTCCTGAGCGAGGAACTCCAGCACGAGATCGACCTAATCCGGGATCAGTTCCGTTCCTCCAACCTGCCCATCGACGAAGACATCCTCAGTCGCGAGATCGACGAGGAGGCATTCAGCTCCTACGTTTTCGTCGAGCAGCTACGGCTGATCGACATCGCCGACCGGCGCGTGTTGGCCGCCATGCGCCAGTACTTCAGGGCCTTCGAGCATCGTTCCCGCTGGCTTCGAGACGGCTTTCTCATGGCCGGAGACCTCGACGCCTACGACCGCCGGCTGGTCGAGGAATGGGAGCTTCACTTCGACGCCATGGTCGATGACCTGGGTAATGAAGAGGCCGAGGATGCCATACGCGCGGCTGCGCGCCGCCTCTACGGCTGGGCGGAACGCGAAGCGGAGCTCGTGTTGCGTGCAGGCTGTAGAGAGCCCTTCGTGACCAGGGGCTCCCTGCAGCTCTTGGCTGACAAGGTGAAGGTCGGGTGGCATCCCCAGTTCCTGGAGCGCCTGACCCTGACGCTGGAGGACGCATGAGCCCTCTTCGAGCCTGGAGCGAGCGGGCGCCGGACGAGGCGGCCCTCTTCAACCCTGCCTTTCTCGCGGCTGTGTTGAACAAGGCAGCGGCCGGCTACCATCGCGAGACCGGTAAAGCTCTGCCTTTCGCTCTTGCGTTCCTCGTGCCGCCTATCGTGCTGGTCCGGCCGACTCGCCAGGCGCTCCCGCGTCAGATCCGCACGTCGATGGCTGCTTGGTTGCAGCAGCATCCGCGCTACCGACTTCGGTTCGCCGGACTGGCCGGCGGGTTCGTGCCCTATGTGCGCGAGGGAGTGCTCTACGGGACCTCGGCAGGTGGCCTCGAGCTCACGGCCGACGGAAGTGTGGCCGCGAACGCTCTGGCGGCGGGTACTGCCCGTCGCATCCGGGATGCGACGGACGAGTACGGAGACATCATGAAGAAGGCTGAGTTCGTGGGGCGCTGGTTCGGACGGTCGGGCACGGCGGACACGGTCATGGCCCTGTGGGGGGTGAGGCCGTGAGCTTCCAGATTTCGGAGATCTGCCTGTATGGCCCTCCCGAGACGCCCAGGGTGCTCGAGTTCACCCCAGGAGCACTCAACGTCATCACGGGCTCGTCGAAGACGGGGAAGTCGTCGCTCGTCGCGATCGTGGATTACTGCTTGGGCAGCTCGAAGTGCGCCGTCCCGGATGGGCCGATTCGCTCCACGGTCGAGTGGTACGCGCTGCGGCTGTCGCTGAATGGGCATCAGGTGTTCGTCGCGCGTCGGGCCCCCAAGAACGGGAAGCACTCCAGCGGCGAGGTGTACTTCGCGACGGCCGACGAGGTCTCCATCCCCGCCAAGGGAGACCTCACCGCTACGACCAACATCGATGCCGTAGAGCAGCTGCTCTCCCGCGCCGCTGGAATCGTCGACAACCGCCATGACCCGCCGCCGGGAACAACGCGGAGCCCGCTGGTCGCGACGATTCGGCACGCGCTCTACTTCTGCTTCCAGCCGCAAGACGAGATCATCAGTCGAAAGCACCTGTTCTACCGGCAGTCGGAGCCGTTCATTCCCCAGGCGATTCAGGACGTGTTGCCCTACTTCCTGGGCGCGATCGACGACGACTACATCGTGAAGAAGGACAAGCTCCGGCGCTTGCGTCGGGAGCTCAAGCGGCTGGCGCGGCAGCGTGCCGAGGCGGCGCAGATCCGGGGTGAGGCGAGCGCTCGCGTCGCGGCCTTGCTGAGCGAGGCCCAGGACCTCGGCATGGTACGCCTCGACACTACCGAGCTGAGCCAGCCGGAAGCCGTGCAGCTGCTTCGCGAAATCCAGCGCACGCCCGTACCTTCGGCACCCGAGTACGACCCGACGGCTGACGCCAGCCTGTACGAGCGGCTGGTCGCAGACCGGGAGGAACTCACCGCCCGATACCGGCGGTGCATCCAGGACCTCAGGGCAACCCGTGAGCTCGCTCGAGCCCGTCAGGGCTACTCAAGCGAAGGTGGGCAGCAGGTCAGCCGCCTGGCCAGCATCGGCTTGTTCGCCGGCGTGGAGCACGACGGCGTCGTGTGCCCCCTCTGCACATCGGAGGTGCACGACGTACCCACGACCGGTGCCCTACAACAGGCGCTCACGGGGCTTCAGGGCAGCATCGACCGCGTGGGGCAGGACGTGCCGCATCTCGAGCGCTTGACTGCCGAGCTCGAGCAGCAGGTGGACGACCTCCGCGACAGGCTGCGGACGAACAACGAGAAGCTCATCGCGCTGCAGGAGAGCCAGCGCCGCCTGGCCGAGTACCGTGATCACGCGGCCAGGTGGGCCCACATCCAGGGGCGCATCAGCCTCTACATCGAGACCGTGCCAGCGCCGGAGGAGGCCTCCACCGACTTGGAGGACCGTGCCGAGCAGCTGGCCAAGCAGATCGCTCGGCTGGAAGAGGAGCTGAGCGACGAGAGCGTCCAGGAGCGGCTGGACTCCGCGCTCTCGTTGTTGTCCAGGTACATCTCGGACTGGGGGCTGTTCCTCGACCTCGAGCACTCCGAGCACCCCATGCGATTCGACCTGCGGAAGCTCACCGTCGTGGCGGACACGCCGAGCGGGCCGGTGCCGATGGAGCGGATGGGTAGCGGTGCGAACTGGGTCGGCTACCACATCGCGGTTCACCTGGCGCTGCACAAGCTTTTCGTCTCCAAGGGGCGTCCGGTTCCGCGGTTCGTGTTCTTCGACCAGCCGTCCCAGGTCTACTTCCCGGCTGATCGTGACGTAGACGGCCACCTTGACGGCGCCGACGAGGACAGGGCCGCGGTCGTCCGCATGTTCGAGCTCATGAGGGACGTGGTCGCGGAGCTGGCTCCGGGCCTTCAAGTCATCGTGACCGAGCACGCTGACCCTGACGAGGACTGGTATCAGGACGCCATTGTCGAGAAGTGGAGGGGTGGCGACGCCCTGATTCCTTTCAAGTGGATTGAAGAAGCCGGTCCGTGACTTCCGGGCGGACGTGGCCGGGACATCGCGCGTCGGGGACTCCGGGGAGCCTGGTCGATCAGCTTCAACTGCCGGAGGACTGGACGCTCGAAGGGTCAACCCGAGTCTACGGCTAAACCGGGTTTACACAGAACGCGGGCACTTTCTGACGCTCGGACGTGAGGGTGTCCACTGCGTGCCGTCACCGAGGAACGCACCCACCGGGGTCGACCCGGGGGCGCCGACGATTCGTGGACGGTACGATGCTGCGGTCGCGTTCGTTGAGCGTCTCGTGGCCAACGCGATTGTCGGTTGAGCGACCCCGCCCGGCCCGGATCCCGCCCCCAGAACCGACCCCCAACCGACAGACACTCTCCCCCCGCCACCCTACATCTCCAGCGTGCAGCGAGCCCATCTCA
>CALATR010000373.1 GCA_937891875.1 uncultured Pseudomonadota bacterium
GACGGCGATCAGGCGCGACTGCCGGCGAACCCGGAGCAGATCGTGACGGCGCTCGCCGAGGTGCTGGCGGCCGCACGGGCCCAGCCGCGCACACCGGACGCGCTGACGACCCACCTGTCGGCCACGGTCGGCGGCGATCGAGGCCGCCTCTCGGGCCTGGTCGACTGGCTGGTCCAGACCCGGGTTGCGCGGGTCGATGACGAGGGCCTGGTCTCGGTGCACCCCGGCACCCACCTGCAGGACCTCGCCTGGCGGATGTCGGCCTGGGCTGGTCAGGGTGGCTGGAACCGGGGGCGCGGCCTGCCGCCGAACCAGTCCGAGGCCCTGCAGCGCTGGACCCACGACCTGCTCAAGCACGCGACCGCGCACCCCCAGGCGCTGCAGCGGGCGACCAGCGATCGCGACGTCGCCCGCGCCTGGGTCGAGCCCGACTTCCCCGAGCGCGACCCCGACCCCCTCGCGGAGCTGCAGGACGATCCCCTCGCCGCCCGCTTGCGCCGGATCCTCGACGTGCTCGACGGCGCCCTGCTCGAGCGACGGACCCACACCCGCGCCGTGCTGCTCGCGCTGCTCGCCGGCCAGCACGCCCTGCTCCTCGGTCCGCCGGGCACCGCGAAGAGCCTGCTTGCACGCGCACTCTGCGGCGCCTTCGAGGACGCTCGCTACTTCGAGTACCTGCTGTCGCGGTTCACCCACCCGGACGAGCTCTTCGGTCCGGTCAGCATCCCCGGCCTGAAGGACGAGGACTACCGCCGCCTCACCGAGGGCTTCCTGCCCCAGGCCCACGTCGCGTTCCTCGACGAGGTCTTCAAGGCCAACTCGGCCATCCTCAACAGCCTGCTCACCCTGGTGAACGAGCGCGTCTTCCACCACGGTCGCCACCGCGATCCCGCGCCCCTGCTCGGCCTCGTCGGCGCCTCCAACGAGCTCCCCGCGGCGGACGCCGGCCTCGACGCGCTGTACGACCGCTTCCTCGTGCGCCTCGCCGTGCCCCCCATCGGCGAGGCCCGCCACTTCCTCGCCGTCGCCACCGGCCAGGTCCACGCCCCGGTGATCCCCCCCGAAGATCGCCTCACCCTCGACGACATCGCCGAGCTCCGCGCCCGGGCTGCCGCCATCACCGTGCCTGCCGACGTCGGCGACGCCCTCGCCTCGCTGTGGGAGCACGCGCGCGAGCAAGGGTGGCCGGTCTCGGACCGACGCTGGCGCCAGGCCGTACAGCTGCTCCAGGTCGCCGCCGCCGCCGAGGGTCGCACCACCGTCGCCCCGGTCGACCTCCTGCTCCTCGAGCCCTGCCTCGCCTGGGATCCGACCGAGGCCCCCCAGGTGCGCCAGGCCCTGCTCGACCACCTGCGCCCCGCCGCCGCACCCACCCACGACCTGCCGACCC
>CALATR010000374.1 GCA_937891875.1 uncultured Pseudomonadota bacterium
CCAGGCCCAGCGCATCCATCGCAGCCAGCACGGCCTTCGCGTAGAAGCTCGGGGTATACGCCGCGTCTGGCTGGCTCGAGTCCCCCCAGCCGGGCAGGTCCAGGGCGACGAGCCGGTAGCCCTCGAGGCGACCGCCGGTCAGCTGCTGCTGCCAGAACGCCGACGTGCTGCCCATGCCGTGCACGAAGACGACGGGCTCGCCGTCGCCGCCGGTGTCGAAGACCGCCAGCTCGAGGTCGCCCGCGGTCACGCGATAGCGAGGCACGTCGATCCAGTCGTGGGTCATGGGCTCGGCCACGGGAGCCTCCTTCGTGCGGGGCGGCGCGACCTCGCCAGCAGGCACGACCGGCTGGGATCCGGCAGCTACCACCGGACCTTTCGGCCCACAGCCCACGAGCAGCGCCAGGACCAGGAACCTCATGCGCCCGCCCGCGCCTTGAGCGCCTGCTTGTCGATCTTGCCGGCGCCGGTCCGGGGAAGCTCCGGGTCGATGGTCCAGTGCTTCGGGATCTTGAAGCGGGCCAGCCTCTCCTTGAGGTGGGCCTTGAGCTGGTCCTCGGTGAGCGTGATGCCGTGGCGCGGCTCGACGAAGGCGTGGCCGACCTCTCCCCAGCGCTCGTCGCCGACCCCGAGCACCGCGCACTGGGCGACGCCGGAGAGCTGGTAGATCACCGCCTCGACCTCGGCCGGGTAGACGTTCTCGCCGCCGCTGATGAACATCTCCTTCTGCCGCCCGACAACCCGGTAGAACCCCTCGGAGTCGCGGGTGAGCATGTCGCCGCTGCGGAACCAGGGGCCCTCGAAGCTCTTCGCGGTGGCCTCGGGGTTGTCGAGGTAGCCGGCGAAGGTGGTCGGCCCGGCCAGCCACAGCTCGCCGGGCTCGTCGTCGTCGCAGTCGGTGCCGTCGGGCCGCACCAGGCGCATGGCCATGTGGTGGATGGTCTTGCCGACGCTTCCGAGCTTTCGCGGCTGATCCTCGTGGGGCATCGCAAAGCAGTTCGGGCCGACCTCGGTCATGCCGAAGCCCTGGCGCAGGGGCAGGTCGCGGTCGAGGTAGCGCTGGAGCAGGTCGACCGAGAGGGGGGCGCCGCCGCACAGGGCGTCCTCCACGCAGGACAGGTCCGACTGCTCGAAGGCGGGGTCGTCCGCCCACATCTCGTAGATGGTCGGCACGCCCATCAGGTGGGTGATCCGCTCCTCGGCGATGAGGGCGAGGTCGCGGTGGGGCTCGACGCCGCGGGTGAGCACGACCCGGCCGCCGGCGAAGAAGAGCGGCGTCGACAGGCAGTTCAGGCCGCCGGTGTGGAAGAGCGGCGTGCAGGTGAGCGTGCTCGACGTGGTCGAGATCTTGCAGGCCAGCACGGTGTTGACGGCGTTCCAGTGCACCTGGCGGTGGGTGAGGAGCGCGCCCTTGGGCCGGCCCGACGTGCCCGACGTGTAGAGCAGCTGCCAGGCGTCATCCAGGGAGGAGCCCGGGCCAGTGGCCGGGTCCTCGTCAGGATCGATGTCGAGTGGCTCGGTGGGGCGGTTGAGGGTGTCGCGGAAGGCCGGGCCCACGAGGATCAGCTTCGGACGCGCATGATCGAGCTGCCAGGCGAGCTCTGCCGGGGCGAGGCGCCAGTTCATCGGGAACAGCGTCGCCCCGGCGCTGGCGCAGGCGTAGAGCACGGCGAAGGTCTCGGCCCGGTTGTGGGCGAGCACGGCGACGCGATCGCCAGGTTGTACGCCGCGAGACAGCAGGCGGGCGGTCCAGCGGCGCGCCAGGTCGTGCAGCTGGGACCAGGTGAAGCGGCGGCCGCTCTCGACGTCGAAGAGGGCCTCGGCGTCGGGCTGGAAGCGGGCGTGCGCCTCGAGGTGGTTGGAGATCGCGGGCAGCGGGCTCACGAGGCCTCCCCGGCGGGGGTCGCATCAGGATGGGAGATGTTCGGGCGAGCGACGACCGCGGTCAGCACGGCGAAGGGTACGCCGCAGGCCATGCCGATGAGCGCGGTGACGCCCGGGTTGACGAAGACGGTGGCGTAGAGCGCGAAGTGCACGACGACAGGCACGATCGCGGCGAGCCAGGCGGGC
>CALATR010000375.1 GCA_937891875.1 uncultured Pseudomonadota bacterium
CCGCACCCCTGGACCTCGACCTGGACCTGGTCGTCATCTGGTCCGGCGCCAGCGCGTCCACCGGCCCCCGGGTCCAGCGCTACCTGGCCTGGACCGACCGCGCCTCCTTCGTCCGCGAGAGCGAGGTCCTGGTCGACGCGTTCGCCGCGGACCCGATCGTCGCCCTCCGCGCGGCCCGCCGCCTGCTCGAGCGCATGGCCAGCGACGCCGGGCTGGACTACCGAACGCCCGCTCTGGACCAGATCGCCGATCTGGCGGAAGCACACGGTGGAGCTGGCAAACCCAGCGGAGCTGGCGGGGGCGACATCGCGGTCGCGGTCTTGCCGGACGCAGACGCGCGGACAGCCTTCATCCAGGCCTGCGCGGCGCGCGGGCTCGCCCAGGTGCCGGTCACCCTGTACCGACGGGGCTCGGCACGGCACCCGGGAACCGCCTCTGGAGGCACCCCATGAAGCGCACCTGGTGGATCGTCGCCATCGTCGCCGTCGTGGGACTCGCGCTCCTCGGCGGGGGCGGCTGGTTCCTGCTGGTCCAGACCCAGGGACCGCGGGTGGACGGCCTGACCCCGGTCCGCCAGCCGATCAGCCAGACCCTGCTGGTCACCGGTCGGGTCGCCCAGCCCGCCCGCACCGACCTGGGCGCCATGGTGCAGAGCACGGTCGTCGAGGTGCTGGTCGACGAGGGCGACGACGTGGAGTCGGGCCAGCTGCTGGTCCGGCTCGCCGACGAGGACGCCGCCGCCAGGGTCCGCGAGGCCGAGGCCCGGGTCGCCGAGGCGGAGGCCAAGCTGGGCCGGGTGCGCGGGATCGGTCGCAGCGCCGCCCGGGTCGCACTGGAGCGGGCGGAGGTCCAGGCGGAGGACGCACAACGGACCTTCGAGCGGCAGGATCGCCTGTTCGAGGACGGCGGGGTCACCGAGGCCGAGCTGGACACGGCACGGCGGCAGCGCGACACCGCCCGGGCCGACGTCGTGTCCGCCAAGCTCGAGCTCGCCGCCAGCGGACAGACCGGCGCCGACACCAACGCGGCGGCCGCCTCCCTCGCCGCCGCCCAGGCCAGCCTGGAGTCCGCCCAGGTCGCGCTGGACCGCACCCGCGTGCGGGCGCCCACCGCCGGTCGGGTGCTCCAGCGCCTCGTGCAGGTCGGCCAGGTGGTTCGGCCCGGAGATCCGCTCGTCCGCTTCTCCGGGGGCGGCGACCTCGAGATCGTCATCACCCCCGACGAGGTCCACCTGGGCCAGCTCTCGGTCGGACAGCGGGCCACCGTCTCCCTGGAGGCCTTCCCCGCGGAGCCCCTGTCTGCCCACATCGCCCGCATCGCCCCCCAGGTGGACCCCAACCGGGGCACGGTCGAGGTCCGACTCGCCCTCGACGACAGCCTGCAGCGCGGCGAGCTGCGACCAGACATGACCGCCACGGTCGAGGTCCTGCTGGGTCAGGAGGACGACGCCGTGCTCGTCCCCAACGAGCTCGTCCACGACCTCGGCACCCTGGACCCGTGGGTGCTCACCGTGCGCGACGGCGTGGCCACCCGACAGGCGGTCCAGGTGGGCCTGCAGGGCACCGACGCCATCCAGATCACGGACGGGATCGGCACCGACGACGTGTTGGTCGGGCCCGGCAAGCAGGTCGAGCCCGGCGACCCGGTGCGGGTGCGCGGACCCCGCCCGGCCCTGCCCCCCACAAGCGCCGCCCCGACCTCGGTGGAGCCCTAGGTGCTCCCGCTCCAGCTGGCGTGGAAGTTCCTCAACGAGGGCCGCGTCCAGACCCTGCTCATCCTGGCCGGCGTGACCGTCGGCGTGGCGGCCTACGTGTTCATCACCGCCACCATGCAGGGCGTGCAGGCCAACCTCCTCGACAAGACCCTCGGCTCACAGGCCCACCTGTCCGTCATCGACGATCCTCCGCCTCTGACGCCGATCTACCGCCCCGAGGACGATCGCCGCGTGCTGCGCCAGGTCGTGCCCCGCGAGCCCCGCCAGGACCCCTTCGACCAGTGGCAGCGCGCCCTCACCCGGGTCGAGTCCACCCCCGGGATCGTCGCCGCCTGCCCGATCCTCGAGGGATCCGCCCTGGCCCTGCGCGGGGGCGCCCAGCAGGGCGTGCTCCTCGTCGGCGCCGATCCCGACCGCCTCGCCCGGATCATCGACCTGCCCGGCAACCTGGTCGACGGGGTGTACCGACCCGGCGCCGAGCAGGCGGTGATCGGCCGCGGCCTCGCCGACGATCTCGGCCTCGACGTGGGCAGCAACGTGCGGATCTCCACCGAGGTCACCGACGCGCGCCTGCGGGTGGTCGGCATCTTCAGCCTCGGCTCCGACGCGCTCGACGGGCGCTGGGTCGTCACCTCCCTGCGCGGCGCCCAGAACCTGCTCGGTCGCCCGGGCGACGTCACCTCCATCGACGCCACCGTCGACGATGTCTTCGCCGCCGACACCATCGCCAAGCGGGTCCGCGCGCGCACCGACCTCGAGGTCGAGACCTGGATCGACCGCAACGCCTCGCTGTTGACGGCGTTGTCCGCCCAGGATCAGTCGACGCTCCTCATCCGGGTCTTCACCCTGCTCGCCGTCGCCATGGGCATCGCCAGCGTGCTCGCCGTGACCGTCGTCCAGCGGCGCAGCCAGATCGGCATCCTGCGGGCGATGGGCGTGCGCCGGCGGGTCGTGCTCGCCGTGTTCCTGTGGCAGGGCGCCTTGCTGGGCGCGGGCGGCGCCCTCGTCGGCACCGGGATCGGCGCGCTGTTCGGCTCCCTGCTGGGACGGGTCGTGCCCTTCGAGATCGTCGTCAGCGCGCCAACCGCCGCCACCGCCGCGGGGA
>CALATR010000376.1 GCA_937891875.1 uncultured Pseudomonadota bacterium
AGGACGAACCGGAGCCGCCGCCGGGGGGCGATGTCTGGGAAGACCGCTTTGCACGCGGATCTCCTGGCGCAGGCCCGCGGGCGGCACGGGGACCCCACAGCAACGGAGCCGGTGGACCGACGCCCTCGTCGCTGGCCGACATCCCGCTGGTGGTCGACATCGACGTGGCGACCGCGCTCCTGGGCGGTCCGGTCGAGGTGGGCACGCCCCAGGGCAAGGTGCGGATCACCGTGCCGCCGTGCACGTCCTCGGGCAAGAAGCTGCGCCTGCGGGGCAAGGGCCTCGCCGACGACCACGGCAATCCCCAGGATCTGATGCTCCGCCTGCGGATCGTCGTGCCCGAGACCCTGGACGAGCAGAGCAAGGCGCTGATCGAGCAGTTCGCGGCGCGCAACCCCGCCTCGGGCGGCTGACCTATTCCTCGTCGTCGTCGTCGTCGGCGGCGTCGTCGGCGGCCTCGTCGGCCAGGCTCTCCTCGCGCAGCTGGGCGATCAGCTCGTCCAGCGACGCGACCATGGTGCGCAGACCGAAGCCGTCTGCCTGCTCCCGCGCCTCGGCCAGCAGCTCGAGCGCCTCGTCGGTGCGGCCCTCGTCGCCCAGCAGGCGGGCGGCCAGAAGGGCAGCGTTGGCGGCGATCTCGGTGTCGCCCAGCTCGGCGGCCCGGGCCCGCGCGTCCAGGATGCGGGCCAGCCCGGTGTCGAGTCCCTCGCGCATGGCAGTGATGGCGCCCAGGTACACGTCGTTGAGCACCACGCCCCGCGCCCAGCCCATCTCCTCGGCCAGCTCGCGGCTGCGGTTGAAGGCGACGAAGGCGCGCGGCAGGTCTCCGCGGGAGAAGTGCACGTCGCCGATGTTGTGGTGGTTGATCACGATGCCCGCGCTGTAGCCGATGCCCTCTCGCACCTGCAGCGCATCGCGGAAGGCGGCCAGCGCCTGATCGTAGTGGCCCGACCAGTAGTGCAGCAGGCCCATGTTGTTCAGCACCCGGCCGACCAGGATGCGGTCGCCGCTGGCCCGCGCCGCGGCGAGCGCCTTCTCCAGCAGGGTGGCGGCCTCGGCGAGCTCGCCCTCGCGGATCCGCCGGCTCGCCATGCCCAGGTGGCAGCGCGCGTTGGCTGACGCGTCGCCGTGGGCGTGCTGGAGGGCCTCGCGCCACAAGGACTCGGCCTCCTCGTTCTGTCCGCGCTCATAGGCGAGGTTGGCCGCCGCTTCCAGGGTCTCCATGCGCAGCTCGGGATCGTCCTCGATGCGGGCGAGGCTGCGGGCCTGGCCGATGTGGGCCTCGGCGAGGCGGGCGTTGCCTCGGGCCAGGTAGAGCCGGCCGAGCTCGAGGTGGGCGCGGATCTCGATCCACGGCAGGCCTGCGTCGCCAGCGATGTCGAGCGCCATCTGCAGGCTGCGCTCGGCGCGGCGATCCTCACCCAGCAGGCGAGACAGGGCGCCGGAGCGGTAGGACAGCATGGACTCGCCCTGCACCCGCGCGTCCCAGGTGTCGGGGGTCTCGGGAACATCGCGGATGTGGCGCAGGCCGCGCTCGTAGGCGTAGCGGGCGGCGTCGAGGAACTGCCCCCGCTCGAGGCGCTGACCGGCCAGGTGCAGGTAGCGGGCGGCGTCGACGAGGCGGTCGGCCTCGGCGCAGTGGTGGGCGAGCTCCTCGGCGTGGTCCTCGAGGTGGTCGCTGTGGATGTCCTCGAGGGCCTCGGCGACCAGGCGGTGGTAGGTCCGGCGTTGCACGCCCAGGATCGAGCGCATCGAGACCTCGCGCACCAGGTCCGACGCGAACGCCCAGGAGTCGTTGCCCTCCGCCCGCACCACCAGGCCGTGGCTCTTCAGGTCGGTGATGACCGACATGGGGTCGTCGAGGCCCATCGCCCGGCCCAGCAGCGCGGCGTGGAAGGTGGGGCCGATGGTCGCGGCCAGCTGCAGGGCGCCCTTGCTGGCCGGCTCGAGCGCGTCGATCCGCGAGGCGATGAGTCCGGCGAGGCTGTCGGGGATGCCGTGCTGCTCGGCGTGCTCGACCAGGGTGGCCCGGCGCTCGCGGACCACGACCCGACCGCGCGCGATCAGGTACTTGACCATCTCCTCGACGTACAGCGGGTTGCCCTCCGAGGTGCGCACGACCAGATCGACGATCGCCTCGTCGACGTCCTCGACCTCGAGCAGCTCGCGCAGGAGGCGACGCAGCCCGGTTCGTCCGAACCGCCCGAGCTCGACCGGGTCACCGAGGCCCTCCAGCTCGGTGGCCTCGCCGGTGTGGGTGACGAGCACCAGGAGCGGGCGGTCGCCCAGCTGGGACAGGAAGGCGGACAGGGCGGTCTGCGCCTCGGGCGCCAGGTGGTGCACATCCTCCAGGATGACGATGCTGCGCTGCTCTTCGGCCAGGCGCTCGAGGCCGCGATCCAGGGCGTGCCAGACCTCGTCCTCGCCCGGGCCCTTGCCCTCGCCGACCCCGAGCAGGGACTCGATGGCGCGCTGTTCCCGCGGTCCCAGGCCCAGCTGGGCCAGGCGCTCGACCTCCTCCGTCACCCGGGTCTTGGGAGCGTCGGGGTCGAGCCCGAGGATCGAGAGCACGAGATCGCGGAACAGGGCGAAGGGATCATCGGAGCGCCAGGCCCCGGCGCGGGCGAGGTAGACGGGCACGCCGCGGCGCAGCGCCAGATCACGCACCTCGCGCGCAAGGCGGGTCTTGCCGGTGCCGACGTCGCCAAGAAGGGCGATCACCCGTCCCTTTCCGTCGGACAGGTCCTGGAGCGCCCCGCGGATGACCTCGATCTCGCGCCCCCGGCGCAGCCAGGGACCCTTGCCCGCGATCCGCAGGCCGTGGCGCCGCCCCTCGAGCAGGTAGGACTGGCTCGGGCGCCTGCCGCCGCGGTTGGGCACGTCGGGCCCGCCGCGGAAGCGGAACACCTGCTCCATGGCCTCGAAGAGGGCGTCGCTGACCAGGACCTCGCCGTGGTCGGCCACCGCGGACAGCCGGCGCGCCAGGCGGGTGGTGTCCCCGCGGGCGGTGTAGCGGGTCTGGCGCTTGTTCCCGAAGCCGACGGTGACGAAGCCTACGTGGATTCCGACCGCCAGGTGCACCCGCAGGCCGTGGCGCTGCAGATCGACCACGGTGCGGACCAGCTCCAGCGCGCACTCGAGCGCCCGGGCGAGGTCGTCTGCGCGGGTGCGGGGCACGCCAAAGAACACCAGCACCTGATCGTCGACCACGCGCTGCACGAGCCCATCGTAGTGACCGACGATCTGGCGCAGCCACTTGAGCAGCTGGTAGTGGCGGCGGAAGAGCAGCTCGGGCTCGAGGCGCAGGGACAGGTCGGTGAGGCCGTCGACGTCGATGACCATGGCGACCACGCGCTTGCGCTCCCCGGCGGCGGGCCGCAGCGGGTCGGGCAGGGAGCCCTCGGACGGGGTCTGGGCGGGGGTGGACGCGGTCGCGGAGTCCCCGCCGAGTCGCGCCACGTCGGCGAGCATGCGCTGCAGGCCGGGGGCGCTGGTGCGGGTCTGGGACTCCTCGGGGAAGCACTCGCGCAGCAGGTTCACCAGCGTGCGGCGCATGTCGCTGCTGCCCTGCTCGTAGAGCCACGCGCGCAGGTCCTCCTCGAGCACCGCCGCCGACGGGTAGCGGTCGTCGGGATCGGCGGCGAGGGCCTTGAAGAGGATGCGGCGCAGATCCTCGTCGAGCTCAATGCCCTCGTCGGCGGGGTCGGGGATCCGGGCCTCCTGGACCTGGCGCAGCTTCTCCGCGGGGTCGGGGTCCTGGAACAGCCGATGGCCGACCAGGAGCTCCCACAGCACGATGCCGGCGCTGAAGACGTCGGTGCGGTGATCGACCTGTTCGCCCCGGGCCTGCTCCGGGCTCATGTAGGCGTACTTGCCGCCGCCGGGTCGCCTGGCCCCGGAGTCGGTCGCATCCCCGCTGCTCACCCCATTGCTGGTGCCGCCGGTCTCGGCCGGGTGGCGGGGCACGCTGCCGGTGCCGACCAGGCGCGCGATGCCGAAGTCGACCAGCTTCACACCGCCGTTGTAGGTCAGCAGCACGTTGTGGGGCGAGACGTCCCGGTGCACCAGGCCCAGGGGCTTACCCTCGGAGTCCACCAGGCCGTGGGCGTACGAGAGTCCGCGGCAGACCTCGGCGACGACGTACACGGACACGTTGCGTGGCAGCTTGCGAGCGTCGGCCCGCAGCGCCTTGACCAGCTTGTTGAGGTCCCGGCCGTGCAGGTGCTCCATGGCGATGTACCAGTCGGAGCCCACCCGGCCGAGATCGTAGACCTGCACCACGTTCTCGTGGTTGAGGTGCACGCCGATCTTCGCCTCGTTGATGAACAACGAGATGTGGTGAGGGTCGCGGGCCAGCTCCTGCCGGATCCGCTTGATCACGAGTCGCTTCTCGAACCCCGCGACTCCGAAGCGGCGAGCCAGGTAGACCTCGGCCATGCCGCCAGTCGCGATGCGCTCGAGCAGCTCGTACTTGCCAAAGGTTGCTGGGAGCTGCACGCCCTCTCCGGGCACCATCTACCTAGAGGACAACCGGAGGATGGGCGTCCGTCAAGCGCCTCCCGACAGGGAGTTCGAGCCGGGTCCTGCGATCAGGCCGGTGCGAGGGCGATCTTCAGCACCTCTGGGACGGTCTCCACATAGTGGAAGGTGAGGTCCTGGCGCAGGACCTCGGGCACGTCGACCAGATCGTTCTTGTTGTGGTGGGGCAGGATGACGTGCTCCACACCGGCCCGGCGCGCCGCCAGCACCTTCTCCTTGATGCCGCCCACCGGCAGGACCTTGCCCCGGAGGGTGATCTCGCCGGTCATGGCGACGTTGGCGCGCACGGCGCGGCCGGTCGAGATGCTGGCCAGGGCGGTGACCATGGTCACGCCGGCGGACGGGCCGTCCTTGGGGATGGCGCCCGCGGGCACGTGCAGGTGGAACAGGGCATCGAAGCTCTCGCTGGGGATCCCGTACTGCAGCGCGTGGGAGCGCAGCCAGGACATGGCGGCCTCGGCGGACTCCTTCATGACCTCGCCCAGCGAGCCGGTGAGCTTGAGCCCGCCCTTGCCCTGCATGCGGGTCGCCTCGATGAAGAGGATGTCGCCGCCGGTGGCGGTCCAGGCGAGGCCGGTGACGACGCCGGGCTGGTCTACGCGCTCGGCGAGCTCGGAGAAGTAGCGGGGCGGGCCGAGGTAGCGGGGCAGGCCCTTGTCGGTGATCCGGACCCGCTTGTCGTGGCCCTCGACCAGCTTGCGCGCGACCTTGCGGTGCAGCTTCGACAGCTGGCGGTTGAGCTCGCGGACGCCGGCCTCGCGCGTGTAGTCCTGGATGACCCGCTGCACGGCAGTGGTCGTGACCGCGACCTCCTTGCCGGTGAGACCGTGGTCCTCGGCGATCCGCGGGAGCAGGAAGTTCCTGGCGATCGCGACCTTGTCCTCCTCGGTGTAGCCGGGGATGTGGATGATCTCGAGGCGGTCGAGGAGGGGGTGGGGGATGGAGTCGATGATGTTGGCCGTGCCGATGAAGAGCACCTGGGTCAGGTCGACCGGCACATCGAGATAGTGGTCGACGAACGCACTGTTCTGGGAAGGGTCGAGCACCTCGAGCAGCGCCGAGGCGGGGTCGCCGCGCACGTCGCTGCCGACCTTGTCCAGCTCGTCCAGGACCAGCACCGGGTTGCACGTTCCCGCGCGGATCAGCGCCCGGGTGATGCGACCGGGCAGCGCGCCGATGTAGGTCCGGCGGTGGCCGCGGATCTCGGTCTCGTCCTTCACGCCGCCCAGCGCGATGCGCCCGAAGTTGCGGCCCAGCGCGCGGGCGATGCTGCGTCCGAGCGAGGTCTTGCCGACGCCGGGCGGGCCGACGAAGCACAGGATGGGGCCCTGGCTGTCCGGCTTGAGCTTGCGCACGGCCAGGTACTCGAGGATCCGCTCCTTGACCGACTCGAGGCCATGGTGGTCCTCGTCGAGCACGTTCTGCGCCCGACCGAGGCTGGTGGTGTCCAGCGTGGCCTCGGTCCAGGGCAGGTCGCAGATCGCTTCCAGCCAGGTGCGGACCATGCTGTACTCGGCGCCATCGACGTGCATGCGGCGCAGGCGCTCGACCTCGCGCTCGGCCTCCTGACGCACCTCGTCGGGCATGCCGGACGCGTCGATGCGCTCCTGGAAGGCGTCGGCCTCGGCGTCGAGCCCGGCGGTGTCCCCGAGCTCCTGGCGGATGGCCTTGAGCTGCTCGCGGAGCTGGTACTCGCGCTGGCTCTTGTCCATCGCCGCCTGGACCTTGGCGCCGATCTCGGCGTGCACGCGGTGGCGGGCGAGCGCGCGGGCGACGTGGTCGGCGACCCCGAGCAGGCGGGCCTTGGGCGAGACCTCCGCCATCAGCGCGAGACGCTCCTCCCAGGGCATGTCGAGCTGGCCGTTGAGCTGGTCGGCGAGGCGGTCAGGGTCGCTCGGATCGGGCACCAGGAGCTTGCGATCCTGCTCGCCCATGCCGGACTCGGTGAGCAGCTGCTCGTACAGCCCGGTGACCTCGTCGGCGGTGGCGCGCACCTCGACCGGATCATCGCTGGCCTCGGCCATGGGCTGCACGTCGACGACGGTCATGTCGTCCTGGAGGCGGATGGGTCCGCGCACGGTGACGCGCTGGATGCCCTCCATGAGCACCTGCAGGCCGCCGTCGGGCAGGCGGGTTGCTCGGCTGATCCGGCAGGACACGCCCACCTCGGCCAGGCCGGCCTGGGTCGGGTCGTCGATGTCGGCGTCCAGCTGGGCCACCGCGACCAGCTCGGCCTGGGTGTTCAGGTGGTGTTCCACCGCGGCGAGGCTGGTGGGACGACCGATTGGCACGGCCCGAAGTGCGCCCGGAAGCAGGATCATCCCTCGGAGGGGCAGCGCGGCGACGGTGAGGTCCATGAGTGCTCGGGGAGGCCGGGTTGGGGCGGCCGTTATCCGTTCGGCGGGGCAGCGTCCCGCGGAACCTCGGCCGTGACGGGCTCCCTTACCTCCATGGGGTCATCCTGCAGGTGCGCTGCGGGTCCATGGTCGGCCAGGGCGGGCAGCTGCTCGGGAAGCTGCGCCAGGACCTGGTGATCGCGGATGGTCGCCTCCCAGCGACGCAGGGTGCCTCGCCGCTCCTCGCCCTCACGGAAGCGCAGCCAGCCCATGTAGTTCTCCCGCCACCACTGCCAGTAGTCCTTCTCGTCGAGGACGCCGGTGAGGGCGGGACGGTAGAGCGCGTCGTCGTAGCTGCGGCCGGTGATCCAGTCGCGCACGGTGAAGCCGTGGCCGTCCCACACGGCGTACTGGCTGCTGGCGAAGGTCCAGCTGCCGGTGTTGACGTAGCCACCGGCGCCCCGGGGAATGAGGCAGGGCAGGTGGGAGTGGCCACACACGAGCCAGTCCCAGGGGCCGTCGTGCAGGCGCTGCATGACCGAGCGGATCATGCACATCGGGTCGCCCATGTTGCCGCGGGCCCAGTAGTCGAGGTGCTCGAGGAAGCTCTGGCCGAAGCCCTCGATGCCGATCTGCTGCAGCGCGCCGCGGGTGCCGACGGTCAGGAGCGCGAGCTGGTGGGTGAGCCAGAACAGGGCGCGGTTGGGGACCGTGTAGAACTCGCCCAGGGGCAGGCGCAGCCAGGTGTCCAGGTAGCGTTCCAGCAGGTGGTGGACCCGGGTGGCGACGTCGCTGCTGTCGAGGTGCACGCCGATGTAGGGGTCGTGCTCGTGGCCGTGGGTGATGAGCACCCGGTCGCCCACGTGCAGGGCGTCGCACACGCGAAAGTGAAGGATGTCCCGATACAAGGACAGGTCCTGGTCGTGGTTGCCCAGGATGTAGATCAGCCGGCCCTGCCGCGCGAGGTCGCTCATCACGGCGAGCAGCTCCTGGTGTGCCCGCAGGATGCGCGTCAGCGTCCAGGCCTGCTGCACGTCCAGGGCGTCGCCGTTGATGACCAGGATGGCGCCCTCACGCTCGACCCGGCGGACCAGCGCCATGAGGTGGCGGTCCTTGCCGAAGAACGCGTCGGACGGCGTGCCGTCGCCGAGGTGGAGGTCGGAGACGAGCCAGATGGGCTGATCGTGCGGCACGGTCTCGGTGACCCGAGGTCTCACCCAGCCGGCGTTGCTACCCACCCGTCCTCCGGGAAACGTCTGCACCGTGGGCCCGATCGGGGGGATCGGGCGCAACCACACGCGTGGCTATAAAGGCTCGCCCGGTCGCGGTCACATCCTGCCGCGTCTGCATGCACCCCGAAAGAGTGATCTCATGCGCAATCAGGCTGGCCGGCTCGCCTTCCTCGGCTCCTTCGACGACTCCGATCTCCCGCAGACCGAGCTGCCCGAGGTGGCGTTCGCCGGGCGCAGCAACGTGGGCAAGTCGAGCGCCCTGAACACCCTGCTGCAGCGCAAGAAGGCGGCGCGAGTCAGCGGTCGGCCCGGACGCACCCAGCGGATCAACCTGTTCCAGGTGGGGGACGCGTGCATCTTCGCCGACCTGCCCGGCTATGGCTTCGCCAAGGTACCCGAAGCGGTTCGGGCAGGGTGGAAGCCGATGATCGAGCGCTACCTCGGAGAGCGCTCGACCCTGCGCCTGGTGGTGGTCCTGGTGGACGCCCGGCGTGATCCGCAGGAGCTGGACCTGGACCTGGTGATGGGCCTGGTGGAGGCGAAGATCCCCTGCCTGGTGGTCGCGACGAAGGTCGACAAGCTCACCAAGTCCCAGCGCAAGCCCACCCTGACCGCCCTCGCCGACGCCTACGGCGTGCCCCACGTGATCGCGTTCAGCAGCGTGACGGGGGAGGGGAAGGACGAGGTGTGGGACATCATCGAGCAGGTGTGTCGGTAGCGGCTGCGCCGCTCGCGCACGTCGCGTTGCTTCGGGTGGGGCGGGTCGCCGTCTCCCGGGCGTCGCGTGGCTTCCAGCGGGGGAGTGGAGGCTCGGTCTCCAGTCTCCAGTCTCCAGTCTCCAGTCCTCGCGCGGCGGTTGAGGGGCCACCATCACGGTGCAGCGCGGTCGGATCCTCCTCCACAGGTCGAACGACCACGACGGGGAGGCGCTCGCACTCGCCGCCGAAATCTCCCGGAGGGCGCACCGAGCCCACGCCAGGATCCGTCGCCGTAGGACTGGAGACTGGGGACTGGCGACTGGAGACCGGCCCGCCCCTCC
>CALATR010000377.1 GCA_937891875.1 uncultured Pseudomonadota bacterium
CCACGCGCCAGGGATGTAGCCGATGGGGCCGGTGACGTGCTCATCATCGCGGATGTCGAGCACCCGCACCCGCGGCCCCGACTCGGCGACGAAGCTGGCCGGCACGGCGGGCACCCCGCCCGCGCCGCGGCGGATCGCGGCGAGCCAGTTGACACGGAGCAAGCGGGTGTTTGGTGAGATGCCAGGGGTCAGCGGCATGGAGCCCTCCAGGGAGCCCGCACCATAGCGCGAATCGCCGACCACGCAGGGCCGGGGGCCGCCGGCTCAGCCCATCGCGAGGAAGGCCGCTTCGTCCCGCGAGAGCAGGGCGCCCAGGAGCGGATGCTCGAAGTGGCGGGCCACGGTGATGGCGTAGAAGGTCTCGAAGAGCCCGGGAACCACGCAGTGCTCGACCAGCTGGCCGGTGCGGAGCTCGTCGCGCACGACGACCGACGGCAGCAGGGCGACCGCGGGGGTGTCTCGTGCCAGCAGGCGCATCGTCGCCGCGTCGTCGACCTCCGCCCGGACCCGGACAGGCTGTCCGAGCCGCTCGCACAGGGCGTCGAACCCGGACCGCACCTCGCTGCTCGGGGTCGGCACGATGAGCCACTCGCTGGCCAGGCTGTCCGGGAAGCGGAAGGGCCTGGCGCGCGGCCTTCCGACGAGGCTGATCGCCTGCTGGGCGATCCGGGAGCTGCGCCAGGGCGCACTGTCGTCCAGGGGGGCGGCGCGGTTGGACAGCACCACGTCGAGCTCGTGCCCGGCGAGGCGGTCCAGCAGATCGAGCAGGCGGCCGGACTCCAGTCGCAGCACGACGTCGTCCCGGGACAGCAGGGGCTCGACGAAGGAGTCCTGGAAGTTGCGGGACAGCGTGGCGACCGCGCCGATCCGCAGCCGATCTCCATCGCTGCGGCCCTCCCCGAGCGTCGCCACCAGCCCCGCGCCGGCGGCGAAGATGTCGTCGGCGAAGGCCAGCGCGATCCGTCCCTCCTCGGTCAGGGCCAGCCGGCCGCCTTCCCGGTCGAACAGGGCCACGCCGAGGTCGTCTTCGAGCTGTCGGATCTGGGTGGACAGCGCGGACGGCGCCACCCGCAGTCGGCGCGCGGTCCGGGTCAGGTGGCCCTCGTGCGCGACCGCCCAGAAGTACCGGAGGTGGTGGAAGTTCAGCTGCTCGACCATGCGTGTTCTCCAATAGAGAATGGTCTGGCCTGATTTATGTCATTTCCATGATGGATGCCCGCCGATAGGGGCGGCCCATGGAAACACCGACCGACTGGCCCGTCGCCGTGCGGCTCATCGCCGTGCTCGTGCCCTCTGTTCCGCTCATCGGAGCCCTGCTCGCGTCGCGAGACACGCCCTTCCGGGCGGCGAAGCTCGCGGCGTGGGTGACGGCCCTGCTGGCCCTGGTCGTAGCCCTCGCCGGACCGACCCTGGCGGCGACGGCGTCCACAAACGGCGGGCTGGCAGCGTTGGTCCGCGTCGATGCCGTGACCAGCGGCATGCTCTGCCTGGTCGGTGGCCTCGGCGTTGTCATCGTGCGCTACTCGGACCCCTACCTGCGCGGCGACCCCGGACGGCGGCGCTACGTCCGCGCACTGCTGGTCACCCTGGCCTGCGTGCTGGTCCTGGTGCTCACCAACCACCTGCTGGTGCTGGCGCTGGCCTGGATGGGCTCGAGCCTGGCCCTGCACCAGCTGCTGACCCACTTCCCGGACCGGCTGCAGGCACGGGTCGCCGCACACAAGAAGTTCATCCTCAGCCGGATCGCCGACGGCTGCGTGCTGACCGCGACCGGGCTCTTCGCCTGGGCTGCCGGTGCCGCGGACCTCGACGCGCTCCACGGGCTCGCGAGCGCCGGGGCCCTCCCGCTGACCGCCCAGGCCGCCGCCCTGCTGCTGGTCGCCGGGGTGACGCTGAAGACCGCCCAGCTGCCCTTCCACGGCTGGCTCACCCAGGTGATGGAGGCTCCCACGCCGGTGTCGGCGCTGCTGCACGCGGGCGTCGTCAACATCGGCGGGCTCGTGCTCATCCGGCTGGCTCCGGTGATGGTCGAGGCCGCTGCGGCCTCCGCGCTCCTCGTCCTGGTCGGGACGATCACCGCGGTGGTGGCAGCGCTGGTCATGACCACCCGGATCAGCGTGAAGGTCGGGCTGGCCTGGTCGACCGCTGCCCAGATGGGCCTGATGCTGGTGCAGTGTGGACTCGGCTTGTGGCACCTCGCCTTCCTGCACCTGCTCGCCCACTCGGTCTACAAGGCGCACGCGTTCCTGAGTGCCGGGGGCACGGTCGACGCCTGGCGGGTCAAGTCCATCTCGCCGACCAGCAGACCGCCCTCCCTGGCGGCGGTGCTCGCGGCCGCTGTGCTCACCGTGCCGCTGGTGTTCGCGCTTGGCTGGGCCACCAGCCCGCTCGCCGGGGGACCGGGGGTGGTGGGCCCGCTCGCCATCGTCCTGGGGCTCGCCCTCGCACCGCTCCTCGCGTCCAGCGCCGCCGCGGGCCCCCGGGCCCTCGGCGGGGGGGTGCTCATCGGCGCCGTGCTCATCGGTCTCACCTTCGCCTGGCACCTCGGCTTCGAGGCCCTGCACGTCGGACCGGAGCCCGGGGCGTGGTCCGAGGTGGTCGGCTGGGCGGTTGTCGTCCCTGGATTCATGGCGTTGTTCCTGCTCCAGAGCGTGCTCGCCGCCCGCCCGGACGGCGCTCTTGCCCGGGTGCTCCACCCCCACCTCGCCGCCGGTCTCTACCTCGACGCGCTGTTCACCCGCCTGACCTTCCGGGTCTGGCCGCCCCGCCTGCCGCCGCGCAGAGCGCGCCTGCCCGCCACCCTCTCCGCCGAGCGCCTGGAGTCCTGATGTCCACGCTTCCCCTGGCCGAGCGCCTGCCCTCCGATTCCGCCTGGGACGCTGCGCGCAAGGCCGCGGACCGTATCGCACCCTCGTGGCCCCTCGACCGCTTCATCGCGGTCAATCCGTTCTGGTCCCTCATCGACCGCCCCCTGTCCGAGGTGGGCGAGGAGCTGACGGCGCTGTCCGGCGCGCGCCTGTGCATGCCCCGCGCGTGGTACGCCGCCCGCCACGCCCGCGGCGAGCTGCGCCGCGAGCACCTCGTCGCCGCGATCGCCGGCGCCGGCGCCGACGTCACCGTGGGGCAGCTCGAGGCCCTGCTGCGCGCGCCCGAGCCCGAGCCCCCGGTACGGGCGCAGCTGGTCGACGTGGTCGACGCGACCCGGGATCCGTGCCGGCAGGCGGAGTGGCGCCACTTCGTCGAGCGGTCGATCAGTCAGCTGTGCGCCGCGGTCTTCGACGAGGGACAGGCAGTGCTCGCCCCGGCCCGAGGTCCGGGACTGTACGCGCGCTGGCGGGAACAAGCCCCGGGCGATCTGGCGCCGGCCCTGCAGATGGGCCTGTCGGGCTACCGGGCTGCCGTGCGCGAGCTGCCGGAGACCGCCCAGGAGCTGGTCGCCCGGGCGATCGCCGATCTCGATGTGCGGCCCGAGCAGGTCGAGCCCTACCTCGCGAGCCTGCTGCTGCACGTCAACGGCTGGGCGTCCTGGTGCGCCTGGCGCAGGTTCTCCGCCCGGCTGAAGGGAGAGGACGACGACACCGTGCTGGAGCTGCTCGCCGTTCGGCTGGCCTGGGAGTGGGTGCTCTTCCGGACCGGAGGCGAGGCGCTGGCCGCGCGCTGGCGGCTGGCGATGGCGACCTGGCCTCGGGCGCACGCGGAGGCGCGCGCGTCGCAGGATCGCGACTGGCTGCTCCAGGACGCGATCGAGATCGCCTGGCAGCAGCAGATCCTCCCGACGCTGACCGAGGCCCTGACCGTGGAGGAGCCCACCGAGGCGCCTGCGGTGCAGGCCGCGTTCTGCATCGACGTGCGCTCCGAGGTCTACCGGCGGGCGCTCGAGGCCCAGGACGAGGCCATCGAGACCATCGGCTTCGCCGGCTTCTTCGGAATGCCCATCGAGTACGCGTCGGTGGGGGCGGCCCAGGCCCGGGCGCTCCTGCCCGGGCTGCTCGCTCCCCGGCTACGGGTCACCGACGTCGGCGTGGACGGGGTCGCCGACCGGAGGCGCGCCCGTCTGCGCGACCGATCCGCCTGGGCGTCCCTGCGCAAGAACGGCGTGTCGAGCTTCGCCTTCGTCGACGCCATCGGCCCGCTCTTTGCCGGGCGCCTGATCGCGGACAGCGTGCGCCGACCGAGGCCGGGCGCGCACTGGGACGGCGCTGGGCTGACAGCCGCCGAGAATGGTCGGAGGAAGCCACGCTTGACCGATATCGCTGGCGGCGGCGACCTCTCCGACGAGGCCCGGATCGACCTCGCGCTGGGCATGCTGCGGGCCATGGGGCTGACCCGGCGCTTCGGACGGCTGGTCGCGCTGGTCGGGCACGGCAGCCAGACCCGCAACAACCCCCATGCCGCGGGGCTGGACTGCGGTGCCTGCTGCGGGCAGAGCGGAGAGGTCAACGCCCGGGCGGCGGCCGCGCTGCTCAACGACCCGATCGTGCGCGAGGGGCTGGCCGCGCGCGAGCTGCTCGTGCCTGCCGACACCTGGTTCGTCGCCGGCCTGCACGACACCACCACCGACCGGGTCTCCCTCTTCGATCTCGACGAAGTCCCAGTCGATCTCGCTGCCGACCTCACGCGCCTGCGGGGCTGGCTCGACGCCGCCAGCCGATCCGCCCGCCGCGAGCGCGCGCCCCGCCTGGGCCTGGGCGACCTCGACGATGCCTCCCTCGCCCGCGCCGTGCAGGACCGCGCCGCCGACTGGGCCACCGTGCAGCCCGAGTGGGGTCTCGCCGACAACTGCGCCTTCATCGTCGCGCCGCGCTGCCGCACCCGCGGCATCGACCTGCAGGGGCGGGTCTTCCTGCACGACTACCGCCACCAGGACGACCCTGGCTTCTCCATCCTGGAGGGGATCCTGACTGCGCCGATGCTGGTCACCCACTGGATCAACCTGCAGTACTACGCCTCGACGGTCGACAACGAGCACTACGGTAGCGGGAACAAGGTGCTGCACAACGTCGTGGGCGGTCACATCGGCGTGTTCGAGGGCAACGGCGGCGATCTGCGGATCGGGCTGCCCCTGCAGTGCCTGCACGACGGCGTCGACTGGATGCACACGCCCCTGCGCCAGTCCGTCTTCGTCGAAGCGCCCCGCGACGCCATCGACGACATCATCGCGCGCCACGACGTGGTCCGGCAGCTGGTGCAGAACCGCTGGGTGCACCTGTTCCAGCTCGATGGGGACGTCGGGGCCCTGTTCCGCTGGACCGCGGAGGGCTGGCGCCGGGAGCCGTGACCCCGGCGGCGGCAGTCTCTGCTCCTGCCTACGGTCCCTCGAACGCGCCACGGTCGAAGCGAATGCCGATCGGTCGGGCGTTGCCGTCCAGGTCGATGGCCGGTCCCAGGAGGCACGCGTCGATGGAGGGCGAGCCGGGAGCGCCGCCGACCGCCGGCGTCAGCTTGAAGGTCGAGCGGGGGTTCGCGCCGTTGAACATCGGGTCCAGCTGGTCGTTGTTCGCGCCCGGAGGCGCCGCGATGGCGGTCTGGTTGGTGTTGCAGTTGCCGCCGATGCCGTTGAGCAGCACGTCCAGGGTGTTCCCCCAGGCGATGTTGCGGTCGAACGAGCCGGACGTGCCGGGCGCATAGGCCACCGCGCGGTGGCTCCCGGTGAGGGTGTTGCCCTCCATGTCCAGGTGCGCGCCGTTGAGGACGCGCACCGCGGCGTTGGCCAGGGTCTGGTTGTTGACCGCGAGCACGTTCTCCATCGACGCGGTGGTGCTGCCGCCGTCCACCGACAGCAGCCCTCCGTTGGTCGCCGCGGTGTTGCGCGCCGCCCCGGTGGACTGCAGGTCCAGGTCCGCGCCTCCCTGAGCCCGGATGGCGCCGCCGTGTCCGCCCGTCGCGGTGTTCTCGATCAGCTCGGAGCAGAACCGGTTCGTGAGCAGGGTGGCCGTGCTGCAGTCGGTGAAGTCCGACGCCATCGTCAGGTCCACCGCCCCGCTGGCCAGGATGGCTCCGCCGGAGCTCGCCTCGTTCCCCTCCATGCGGACGTTGTGCAGGGTGCCGGTCTTCGGCAGCAGGGGGCTGGTGAAGTACAGGCCCCCGCCGTCGCCGCTGGCGAGGTTGTCGTCGAAGTCAGCCAGGCGCGCCTCCAGGGTGGCGGCGGTGAGGTAGGCCCCGCCGCCATTTCCGCCACTGCGGTTGTCGGAGATCCGCGCGTCGCCCAGGCTGGTACCCTCGACAAACAGGGTTCCCGCGCTCACGTACAGCCCTCCGCCGTGGCTCCCCGCCTCGTTGTGGTCGACCTGGGAGCCGTCGAGCAGGTCGACGTTGGCGCTGACCGACGAGATGCCACCGCCGGTCGAGGACGCCGTGTTGAGGTGCAGTCGCCCGCCGTCCTCGACCAGGCAGGTCGTGGCCGTGCCCTTGGCGTGGACCCCGCCGCCCCACACGGCGCGGTTGTTGCGGACGGTCCCGGAGACGCGGACGAGGCCCGAGCCCGCCATGTCGTTGGCCACGAAGACACCTCCGCCGTAGCCGTTCGTCGCCTCGTTGTGGTCGACCGTGCCTACGACGTCGATCTCGGAGTTGACCCCGTGCACGCCGCCACCGTCGAGCGCGGCGCGGTTGTCGTGGATGCGGGAGTCGACGTCGACCTTGAGCGTGGAAGCGTCCAGGTTCACGCCGCCGCCGCGCGCGGGGGTGGCGCAGTTGTGCACGCGGCTGCCGATCATGGAGATGGTGCTGGCGTCCTGCGCGTGGATGCAGGCGCCGTTGTCGTTGGTGATGCCGTCGCGGACGGTGCTCTCCCACAGGATGAGCGCGGAGTCGTCCATGAAGACCGCGCCGCCCTTGCCAGCGATCGTGCCGCCCACGATGTCCAGCCGCACGAGGTTCAGGGTGCTCGCGTCCAGGTCGAAGATGCGGTTCGCCCCCGCAGGGGTGATCTGGACGACGCCCGAGGTGCCGGGGGCGCAGGTGTTGTCCGCGCTGATCAAGCTGATGTCCGTGCCGGACAGCGCGATGGTGTTCTCCGGGTAGACTCCCGGTGCGATCCGGAGGACGTCGCCGGAGGCCGCGCCGGCGACGGCGACCTCGATGCTGGCGTAGACGGCGCACGGTCCGCCGTTGACGCCGATGTTCACCGCGAAGGCGGAGCTGGGGAAGAGGAGCGCGAGTCCGAGCGCGAGGCCGGGGACGAGGGAACGAGACACAGGTACCTCCAGGTTGGGTACCGGTCGTTCGCGGGAGGCGACGCGGTTCTGACAAGCCCCGCGGAATTCGTGCGAGCACCGTGACGTCAACCCTCGGCAAGCAATGTGTCCGATCCTGCGACCATTGCCGCCGTGCCGACTACGCTTCCCCATGGCCACCTCCCCCCGACTCCTCCTGCTGATCCCGCTCACCGCCGTCGGGTGTGTCACCCCCGTGGACTTCGGCCCGGACTCGATGATCGGGTTCGCCGATCCGGAGGACGCGGTCGCGACGGTCGCGGAGACGCTGACCCCGTTCGACGCCGACCGGCAGGACCAGGCCGGCCCCCGGCAGACCACCTACGGCAAGACGCCGGAGCTGGTGGTCTCCGTCCAGAACCACGACCTGTACGTGTTCGCCCACGACTACGGCTCGACGGGAGGGTCGGGGGCGACGGCGGTCGGCGCGAAGCTCTTGAAGCTGCGCCGGACCGAGGACGACTACATCATCACCCGGGTCATCGAGCCGCCCGGCTTCCTCGACCGCATCGTGGGCATGGACCACGACCCGGTAGACGGCACCATCTACATCGCCAGCGCGGTGGCAGAAGGCGGGGTCGTCGACGCGGAGTACCCGGAGAACGACCAGTATCGTGAGGGCGTGGTCCACGTGAGCGCCTTGACCTACGACGGAGAGGAGCTCTTCCGCACCGACCTCGACGTGGCCCGCGCCGCCGCCGCGGAGTCCCCGGAGCAGGTCATCAATCCGATGGTCGCGGCCACCGGTCGGCTCGCGGTGGGCGGCGGGCACGTGGCCCTGGTGCACGGCATCAACACCACGCCCGACCCCGCGATCGACAACCGCCGGCACCAGAAGGCGCTGACCACCTTCCTGGACGCGGACACCGGTGCGGTCACCCGCACGTCCACCATCTGGGTCAGCCACTCCTTCGACCAGCGGCTGATCTGGGACGGCACGGGCTTCGTCGAGCACCACCTGGGCGACGCCTACCCGCGGCACATCGCGTTCGCGCGCACGGACCCCAACGCGTCGGAGGCGGCCAAGGAGTTCCCGCTGCTGTTCATCAAGGGCGAGTCGGGCGCGAACGTGACCGACACCTCCATCGGCAGCGTCGTGCCCCTGCCCGAGACGGACTCTGCCGCCTTCCTCGCCGTCTATTCGACGGAGCGCAACGCTGCGGCCAGCTCGCGCGAGATCGGCGTGGTGCGGGTCATGGCCAACTTCGACCAGGTCACCACCGAGGGCGTGGAGCACCTCGACACGTCGCTGCCCGACACCATGACCACCGACCTCGGCGAGGAGACGCCCCTGCGCTGGCTCACCGACTACCAGGGCGAGAGCGAGGGCACGCTGCACGCGGACCGCCCGCGCATGGTGGACGTCGGCGACGGCAACTACGTCGTGCTGTGGGAGAAGTGGTCCGTCAGCGGTGACGGCGGAGCGGACTTCGAGGGCACCTGGGGCATGGTCATCGACGCCAATGGCGAGACCCTGGTGGACGCGAAGCTCATCGTGCCGACCCACCTCCCCCGCGGCGACGATCCCTTTGCCCTGCCCGACGGCCGCGCCGCCTGGCTCACCGGCGACAACGAGCTGAAGACCCTGACCATCCGCAGCGTCGACGCCGAGCTGAACTACAAGGCGTGGACGGTGGAGTAGGGGAGCGGCCTACAGATACCCCGCCGCCTGAAGCGCGAAGAGCCTGGCATACCGCCCACCCTCGGCCATGAGGCTGTCGTGGTCGCCCTTCTCCACCACCTCGCCCCGGTGGAGCACGAGGATGCGGTCGGCCATGCGCACGGTCGAGAAGCGGTGGCTGATGACGACCGCCATGCGGCCCTCGGTGCGGGCGCGGAACTCCTCGAACAGGCTCGCCTCGGCCTCGGCATCCATGGCCGACGTGGGCTCGTCGAGTACGAGGAGATCGGCGTCTGACCTCATGAACAGGCGAGCGAGCGCCACCTTCTGCCACTGTCCGCCGGACAGCTCCTGCCCACCCACGAACCAGCGGCCGAGCTGGGTGTCGAGGCCCTCGGGCAGGCGCTCGATCACCGGGGTCGCCAGCGCCCGCTCGGCGGCGGCCTCCTGGCGGGCGCGGGCGTCCAGGGCGCGCACGTCGCCCACACCGATGTTCTCGCCGACGGTGAGCTGGTAGCGCACGAAGTCCTGGAACAGCACGCCGATCCGACCGCGCAGGGCGTCCTCGTCCCAGGCCTGCAGGTCCAGGCCGTCCAGGGTGATCCGCCCCTGTGACGGGGAGTACAGCCGGGTCATGAGCTTGACCAGGGTGGTCTTGCCCGAGCCGTTCTCGCCGACCAGCGCCAGCTTGTCGCCGGGCCGCAGGTGCAGGCTGACCCCGCGCAGGGCCGGCTCGACCGCACCCGGGTAGGTGAAGCTCACGTCCTCGAAGCGCAGGCCGTCGTCGGGATCGGGGCCCAGCACCGCGCCGCCGTCGGGGCGCTCGGGCGGGGCCTGCTCGAGGTACTCGTACAGCAGGCTGATGTAGAGGTTGTCCTCGTACATGCCGCCGATGGTGGTGAGCGCGCTCGAGAATGCGCCTTGTCCCTGCTTGAACACGAGCAGGTACATCGTCATCGCACCCAGGGTGATGACGCCGTAGACGGCCGACGCGGCGATCCAGGCGTAGGCCCCGTAGAACGCCAGCGTCGAGAGCAGGCCGACCAGGAAGCCCCACAGGCCGCGGCGCAGGGTCAGGCTGCGGTCCTCTGCGTAGACCTTCTTGAAGATCGCGCTGTAGCGGTCGAGGAAGGTGCGGCCGAGGCCGTACAGGTGCACCTCCTTGGCGTGGTCCTCCCGGGCGAGCACGGTCTCCAGGTACATCTGCTGCCGGGTCTCGGGGCTGCGCCACTTGAACAGGCGGAAGGCCTCGCCGGAGAAGCGGGTCTCCACGAAGAAGGCGGGCAGGCCGGCCACGACCAGCACCGCCACCGCCCACGGGGAGAACGTCCACAGCAGCACCGCGTACGAGGTGAGGGTGATGCCCTGCTGCACCAGGCTGAACGTGCGGTTCACCAGCGACAGGGGCCGGCTGCTGGCCTGGCGCCGCGCCCGGGTGAGCTTGTCGTAGAAGGCGCTGTCCTCGAACTGGGCCAGATCGAGGGTCAGGGCCTTCTCCAGGATCATCTCGTTGACCCGGTGGCCGAGCTCGGCGCGGAGCAGGCTCTGGCTGACGGTCTGCCCCCGGTTGACCGCGGCCAGCGCGATGATCAGGCCCAGCTCGACCCCGACCCAGGACAGGGCGGGCCAGGGATCGGCGCTGGGCTGCCCGGCGACCACCGCGTCCACGATGAACGCGCCCACCGCGGCGATGGCGGGGGGCAGCAGTCCGGCCACCAGGGTGAGCCCGGCGATGGCGACCGTGAGGCCGCGGTTCGTGGCCCAGACCAGCTGGACCGCGCGGCGGGCGTAGCCGAACACGCCCAGCCACTGGGCGAGCCCCTTGGGAGCGTCGGCGGGGCGGACCGACTTGCCGGAGTCATGAGCGACCATGCCGGCGATCGTAGTCACGGTGGGCGTGCGAGGCCCGTCCCCGGCGAATGTCGGTAGGAGTGCCCACCCGTGTCAGACGACCCCGAGCTTCTGCGAAGAAGCTCACCGTGGCGCCCGACCGCGTGGATTGCGTCCCCCGGACCTTGCGTTGGGGCGGGGTCTGCCGTGGAGGGCATGGGGGCTCTCACGTCGGTCCCCGCCTCACGCCTGGTCTCCACCCTCCTCCGGTCCCAGCAGCAGGGTGTGTCCCCGGGGCAGCTCGCGCCTCGTCCAGCCCTCTGGTGTGCCGTTTGCTGCGGCCTCCTCGGCGAGCTTCGCCACGTTGTCCCCCAGCGCCGCGGCGTTGGTGCCGATCAGCTGGGACGCGGGGCCCAGCAGCAGGGCGGGTTGCTCGACGAGGCCGTCCAGCAGGGCGAGCAGGGCGCGGCGGGTGGCGGCGTCCTCGTCCTCCTCGCCGGGATCCTCGGGCGGGCTGCGCTGGTCGAGGAGCCAGTTGAGGTTGGCGACGATCTCGCTGCCGCGCGGACCCTCGTCGGGGAGCGAGCAGCGGCGCAGGGCGTCCCCGCGGCGGGCAGCGGCGAGCACGGCCTCGATCTCGGCGACCGGACCCAGCAGCCGCACCCGGATCCTCCGGGTGACGACGACGGTGAGCAGGAAGGTGACCAGCCCGGTGAACGCGAGCGCCCAGGCGCCGGCCAGCCCCAGCCGGCTCGCGTCCTCGCCCTTGCTCCGCATGATCCCCCGGTTGACTGCAGCCAGGTCGCGCAGGTCGCGGACCGCGTGGCCCATGGCCGCGGGAGTGGGCGTCGGAAGCGTCTTCTCGAAGGCCTCCAGCCGGTCGACGAGCGGCTCCTCCTCGGGCTCGGTGATGTTGCCGCGGGCCCGCTGCAGGGCCTCGTCGAATGTGTCGGCCGTCGGATCGGTCAGCAGCGAGGCCAGCATGTCCTCGACCGCCTCGGTCGAGAAGACGTTCTCGGCGAGGATGTGGTCGACCGCCGGGCTCATGCGCCCCAGCAGCACGATGCCGGCGACGACCGAGAGCAGCTGCAGGCCGAGCAGGGCCCACACGCCGACGCGCGCCTCGGTAGCGGGTCGGATCGCCATGTCAGCTCCCCACCACGTAGGTCTTGGCACTGCCAGGCTCGCCGACCACGACCAGCACGTCCCCGGCGTGCAGCTCGACGTCCCGGCGCGGCAGGAGCACCCGGGGCTCGCCCGAGGTGGGTCGGCGCACGGCGAGCACGGTCAGCGCGTGGCGATCGGGCAGGCGCAGCTCCTCCAGGGTCCGTCCCACCGCCGCCCCGGGCACCTCGATCTCCGACAGCTCCAGGCCATCGCCCAGGGGCAGGATGTCGACCAGCCCCCGCGCGGAGAGCCGCGCCGCCAGCCGCTCGCCGACGATGCGCTCCGGGTGGATGACCTCGTGGGCGCCGACCAGCTCGAGGATCCGCTCGTGCACGGCATCGGTCGCCCGGGCGACGAGGCGCTTCGCCCCCATGTGGCGCATCATCGCCGTGACGATGATCGACGCCTCGCGGCTCTCGTCGCCGATCGCGCACACGCACAGGTCTCGCGAGCCCGGTCGCAGGCGCGCCAGCTCGTCCTCGACCATCGCGTCCATCGCGATCGCCTCGGTCGCAAAGCCCGACGCCTCCTGCACCCGCTGCATGTCGATGTCGACCGCGAGCACCTCGACGCCACCCTCCGCGAGGGCGCGGGCGAGCGCCATGCCAAAGTGGCCGAGTCCGATCACGAGTGCTTGCTGACGGGCCATGGGTCATCCCACCTGTACGGAGTCCACGGGGTAACGGCGCTCGGTCTCGGGTCGATCGGCGAGCAGGGCGACGATGGACAGCGGCCCGACCCGGCCGGCGAACATGCACGCGATGATGACGATCTTGCCGACCGAGTCCAGCTGGGCGGTGGCGCCCATCGACAGGCCGACCGTCGCGAGCGCGCTGACGACCTCGAAGATCCCCTGGTCCAGCGGGATGTCCTGGGTCACCTGCAGGGCCATCAGCCCGAGGAGCGCGCTGCCGAGGCCGACCACGACAATGGCGATCGCCTCGTAGACGACCTTGCGCTCGATGCGCCGGCCGAAGATCGTCGCCTCGAGCCGCCGCCGCACCGCCGCCTGGGCCGCCACCAGCAGCACGACGATGGTGGTCGTCTTGGCGCCGCCCGCGGTCGAGCCCGGGCTGCCGCCGATGAACATGGTGACGATGAGCACGGTCCAGGTCGCCGGGCGGATGAGCGACAGATCGACGGAGTTGAACCCGGCCGTGCGCAGGGTGATCGACTGAAACCAGGCGTTGCTCGCCTTGTCCAGCAGGCCGAGGCCACCGAGCGTGTCGTTCCACTCGAGCGCCAGGTAGAGCACCGCGGGCACGACGACGAGCACGGCGGTGGCGACCAGGACCAGCTGGCCGTGCAGGCGACCGCGGCCGCGGAGCAGGGTGGGCAGGGCGATCACCACCAGCGGGCCCAGGCCGCCGATCAGGATGATGAGGCTCGTGACGCCGAGCACGAGCGGGTCGTGCTGGTAGGGCATCAGGCTGTCGCTCTGCAGGGCGAACCCGGCGTTGCAGAAGGCCGAGATCGACGTGAACAGGCCTCGCCACGCCGCCTGTCCCACGGTGTCGCCGTGCAGGAGGAACAGCCCGAAGAGCGCGAGCGCGCCGAGCCCCTCGGTCCACAGGGTCACCTGGAGCACCCGCCCCAGCACCCGCTCCAGATCCTGGCGC
>CALATR010000378.1 GCA_937891875.1 uncultured Pseudomonadota bacterium
CCAGCGGATCGCCGCCCCGCCACTCCCTCGCTCGCGGCGACGCGACCTCGCGCCAGATCGAGGCGCCCCGCCACTCCCCTGCCCGCAGCAACGCGACTCCCCGCCAGCGGATCCCCTACTTCACCTTCACCGTCGTCGACTCGCTGATGTTCAGCGGCAGCGCGCCCAGCGGCGTGCCCACGCTCGCGTCCGCGCCGAACGCCACCGGCAGATCGCTCTTGTTCTTCAGGGCGTTCACCACGCTGCTGCCGAGCTCGACCACCTTCAGGCCGATCGGCAGGCTGACCGTCTGCTCCTGCCCCGCCGCGACCGTCGCCAGGTTGGGGGCGGTGCCGTCTGCGACGCGCTTGCCGCCGAGGTCCAGCGTCCAGGCGACGTCGTCGAGGTCCAGGGTGCCGCCGCCCTCGTTGGTGACCCCGAGATCGAGCGCCAGGTTCACCTTGCCACCCAGCAGGTCGAGCTTCTCCACCCGCAGGCCCTGGACCCGGATCCTCGGCTTGCGCAGCACCGGCAGGGTGCCGGCGTCCTTCCAGGGCACGGTGACTACGCCCAGCGGCGTGTTGAAGCCGAGGTCACCGGAGACCGCGAACGGCACCTCCGCCTGTCCCTTCGCCGCCTGCGCGGTCGCGATGAGGTCCTTGAAGGCGAGCCGGGTCGGGATGGCGAGCTCGCTCGCGCCCCGGGCCTGCAGCTCGGCGCCGCTGTCGTTGGCGCCGGCCAGGAAGTCGGTGCCCGCCACGTCGAGGTCCCACGACCACTTCGCGAGCTTCACCCCCACCGGGTTGGGGTTGTCGACCGAGAGCACGAACTCGGCGTCCACCCCGTTCCAGTCGGCCTTGCCGAGATCGACGCGATCGAAGCGCACCTTGGGCGTGTACGCGGACAGGTCGGGCAGCTTGAGGTTCTTGGGGCAGCCGGACAGCAGGACCACCGCGATGAGCGGCAGGGCGGGGCGCGCGAGCATGACTTCCTCCACACGCGCCGACTATCCCCTGCCCGCCGGAGCGCCCCCTCGCCCGGCCCTGATCAGCGACTGAACAGCCGCTTGCAGTCCTCGAGCACGTCTTCGGGGTGGGTGCCCACGTTGACGTCCTCGTAAAAGGCGACGACCCGGCCCTGTGCGTCCAGCAGTGCGGTCACCCGCCGCGGCGAGCCCTGCTCGACATCGTCCGCGGCACCGAGCTGCATCGCCAGCTCGCGGCCGGTGTCGCTCCACACCTCGTAGGCAAAGCCCTGGTTCTCCACCCAGGAGGCGTTCTTGTCGGGCTTGTTGAACGAGACGCCGACGATCTCGACGCCGAGCTCCTGAAATGCTGCGTAGCGGTCGCGGTACCCGCAACCTTCCTTCGTTCAACCAGGGGTCCCGGCGAAGGGGAAGAACCACACCACGGTGGGGTGCCCCTTCAGCGCGTCGAGGCTGCGCGGCTGGCCGCCGTGGGCGACGACGCCCTCGAAGGCCGTCACCGGCCGCGGGGGAGCGACCGGTGCGCCGTGCAGCCCCACGGTCTCGCCGCTGGCCTCGGCGGTGGAGGTCGCTTGTGCGGGCGCGTTGTTCTTCGCGCCCCCGCAGGCGACCAGGGTGACAAGGAGCAGGGAGATCCTCACACATCCTCCAGCGTTGCCGCTCGCGTCGGGCTCAGCGGCGGGGGCCGCGGGCCCGGTCGAGCTTGGCCTGCCGACCGCGAACCTCGAGCGCCCGGCGCTCTCGCAATACCCGATCGAGGTCCCGCTCGGACAGGCCGACGAAGCTCTTGGTATCGAGGATCTTGATCTTGCCGATCCGGGAGCCGGGGATGCCGAGCTCGTTGGCGAGCGCGCCGACGAGATCGCCGGGGCGCACCCCGTGGCGGTGGCCCGCGGCGACGAAGAGCTCGCCGCCGCCGTCGGGACCACCCGGGTGAGGATCCCGTCCACCGCGATCCCGGCCCCGGTCGTCCCGGCCCCGGCCGCGATCCCGCCGGTCGTTGCGGTCATGGCGGTCGTGGCGGGAGCGCGGGACCGACCACTCGGGGGGCGCGTCGTCGGGGAGTTCGCCCAGCTCGATGCCGTGGGCCTCGGCCAGCAGGTGCAGGGCGGCCGCGGCGATCTGCTCGGCGGTCCACTCCCCGGTGGCGAGCAGGCGCCCGATGGCCGCGGCAGCGTCGGCATCGGCGTCCGCGTCGTCGCGCACGGCCTCGAGGCTGTCCTCGAGGCTCCGGCGCTGCTGGCGCACCACGTCGGCGTCCGACGGCACCGGCAGCTCCTCCATGTCCACGCCGAACTTCCGCTTGACGTCCTTGACGAAGCGGAACTGACCGGGGGCCACGAAGTTGATCGCCCGGCCCTCTCGACCCGCCCGGCCGGTGCGCCCGATCCGGTGCACGTAGTCGTCCGCGTTCGCGGGAAGATCGAGGTTGATCACCAGCTCCAGCCGCTCCACGTCCAGGCCGCGGGCGGCGACGTCGGTCGCGATCAGCACCTCGAGCTGCCCCGCCTTGAGCCGCGCGAGCACGCGCTCCCGGGCCGCCTGGGTGAGGTCGCCGTGCAGCGCGTCGACCGAGAGGCCGCGTCGGGCCAGCGCATCGGCGAGCTCAGCGCAGCCCTGCCGGGTCCGGGCGAAGACGATGGCGGGCACGCCGGGGTTGCCCTCCAGCACACGAACCAACGCGTCCAGCTTGTGGCGGTGCGGGACCCGCATCCACTGCTGCTCGATGTGGTCGATCGACGGGCCCTCGCCACCGATGCTGATCTCGACGGGGTCATCGAGGTAGCGCTCGGCGAGGCGACGCACCGGATCGGGCATGGTCGCGCTGAACAGGGCCACCTGCCGGCCCGGCGGCGTCGCGTCGAGGATCTTCTCCACGTCCTCGATGAAGCCGAACTGCAGCATCTGATCGCCCTCGTCGAGGACGAAGACCTCCAGCGCCGACAGGTCCAGCGAGCCCTTGCTGATGAGGTCGAGCACCCGGCCTGGCGTGCCGACGACCACGTTCACCCCGCGCGACAGGGCGCGGAGCTGGGGCTGGTAGGCGGTGCCGCCGTAGATGGCGTGGATGCGCACCCCGGGATCGAAGGAGCGCAGCGCCTGGGTCACCTGCTGGGCGAGCTCGCGGGTGGGGGCGAGCACCAGCGCACGTACGGCGTTGTCCCTGGTGATCCGCTGGAGCAGGGACAGGCCGAAGGCGCCGGTCTTGCCGGAGCCGGTGCGGGCGCGGCCGACCAGATCCTTGCCAGCCAGCATGGGCGGGATGGCGCGGTCCTGGATCGGGGTCGGGGTCTCGTAGCCAAGGGAGTCGATCGCGTGGAGCAGGCGGTCGTCGAGGCCGAGGTCGGCGAACGTGGCGGGGCTGGACATGGTCACTCGGGGGTCAGTCGCCGCCCCCTATGGGCCGGGCCCAGCGCCCGCCAGTCCCAGGGCGTCAGCCTTCACCTGACAGGGTGTCGTAGCCGGCGCGGATGCGGCGGAGCAGCTCGCGGACTCCCTCGCCCACCTCGTCGGCGGAGTGGGCCGCCTTGTGCTTCAGATCGCGCCAGTAGCCCTCGATGCGCTGCAGCTCGTCCTGGGCCTCCAGGCGACCCAGGTGGGCCTGCAGCCGCAGCTCGTCCCGCATCGCGGCCAGCGCCGAGATCTCCTCGCGCGTGCCTTCCTCGTGCAGGCTCGGGTTCTTGAAGTCGGCCGCGGCCAGCCAGGCCTGCAGCCGCAGCTCGTCCGCCATCTGCCCGAGGGCATCGGTCTCTTCACGGTTCTCGTCGGACATGGGCACCTCCCTTCACCCCTCCTGATGCGCACGAGGAGCGCGCCGCCAAGGCCGCAGCCCCGGTGGATCAGACGCCGTTGACGATGTGCCGGCGCTCGCCGCGGACGAGGAAGGCGCCCACCTGCTCGGCGGCCTGGACCGCGACCGCCACCTGGGCCTCGTGGGTGCTGGCTGCGATGTGCGGGGTCGCGAGCACCCGGGGGTGGGTGCGCAGGGGATGGTCCTTCGGCGGGGGCTCGTCCGGCCACACGTCGATCGCAGCCCCCGCCACCCGGCCCGAGTCGATGGCCTCCAGCAGGGCGTCCTCGTCGACGATGCCGCCCCGGGCGAGGTTGAGCACCAGGGCGCCGGCGGGCAGGGAGGCGAGCACGGCCCGGTCGACCAGGTTGCGGGTCGCCGGCACCAGGGGGACGTGGACCGTGAGCACGTTCGCGTTGCGCACCAGCTGGTCCAGGGGCGTGAGGATGGCGCCGACCTTCGCGGCGTCGTCGGTGCTGATGAAGGGATCGGACGCGAGCACGGTCATGCCCATCGCGCGGCCCAGCTCGGACACCCGGCGGCCGACCGCGCCCAGCCCCACCACGCCGAGGGTCTGACCGCGCAGTTCTCGGCCCTTGAGCTCCTTCTTGCGCCACTCGCCCTCGTGCATGGACACCGTGGCCAGCGGGATGTGACGGACCAGGGACAACATCATGCCGACCGCGAGCTCGGCGACCGCGTTCGCGTTGCCGCCCGGCGTGTTGCAGACCGCGACGTCGCGCGCCCGGCTCGCCTGCAGGTCGATGTTGTCGACCCCGATCCCGGCGCGCCCGACGATCCGCAGCCGGTGCGCCGCCCCCAGCAGCTCGGCGTCGACCCGGGTGCTGCTGCGCACCACGAGCCCGTCGTACCCGCCGATGATGTCCAGCAGGGCCGCGCGGTCGAGATCATCTCGCTGCTCGGCATCCACGCCCATCTCCGCGAGCACCTCCGCCGCACGCGGCGCGACCCGGTCGGTCAAGAGCACCCTGGCAGCCATCCACACCTCCTCGGCGGCAGCGTACCCAGCCACGGCCAGAAGGTGCGCTCGTAAGTTTTTCGCCCCGGGGTAGGATGCGCCCCGCATCCACCTCGGAGTCCCCCGTGCGCCTCCTCCGCAGCCCTGTCGTGCCCTGCACGCTCGCCCTCGTCGCGCTCTCCGCCTGCAACGACATCCCCGAGGGGACCGTCGTGGGCATCGAGCCCGGCGACGCCGTCACCACCGACGACCTCACCGCGGTCATCCTGACCCCCGCGGTCGACCGGCACGAGGTGAACTACAGCTACGCCTGGTCGGTCAACGGCTCCCCCTCTGACGAGACCGGCGACGTCGTCCCCGCCGCGCTCACCGCCAAGGGCGAGACCTGGACCGTGGTGGTCACGCCCGACGACGGCAAGATCACGGGCCCGTCCGCCGAGGCCAGCGTCACCATCCTCAACAGCGCGCCTGCCGCCTCGGTCGAGGTCGCGCCCCTGGCTCCGACCACCAGCGAGGATCTGGTCGCGACCGCAGACGGCAGCGACGTGGACGGCGACACCGTGTCCTTTGCCTACGCCTGGACCAGGGACGGCGCGTCGACCTCGTGGGACGGCAGCACGGTGCCCGGGTCCGCGACCGCCAAGGGCGAGACCTGGGAGGTCACGGTCACCCCCAACGACGGCGAGGTGGACGGTGATCCCGTCTCCGCGTCGGTCACGATCGTCAACGAGCGCCCGGTCGCCGAGAGCGTCGCCGTCGAGCCCCTGCTGGTCTTCGCCGACAGCACGCTCACCGCGGTCGCTGCAGGCTCGGATCCCGACGGCGACGCGCTCACCTGGACCTACACCTGGTACGTCTCCGGTGGTCAGGTGGCGTCGGGCAGCGAGCCCACCCTCGCCGGGGTGTTCGCCAAGGGCGACGAAGTCCTGGTCGAGGCGGTGGCCAACGACGGGAACAGCGACAGCAACGCGATCACCTCGGCGAGCGTCACGGTGCTGAACAGCGCGCCGAGCCTGGAGGGCGCGACCATCGCGCCGGCCGAGCCCCGCGGGGACTCCACCCTCACCTGCACCGCGGTGGGCGCGGCCGACATCGACGGCGATCCGGTCACGACGACCGCCACCTGGAACGTCGACGGGCGGGAGGTCGGCGAGCACGCGAGCCTCGACAGCAGCTTCTTCAGCAAGGGCCAGCAGGTGCGGTGCACCCTGACCCCGACCGACGGCGAGGACGTGGGCGCCCCGGTCACGAGCGCCGCGGTCACCATCGCCAACACCCCGCCCCTGCTGGGCGCCATCAGCATGACCCCCTCGCCCGCCCGGACCGCGGACACGATCGGCGTGACCGCGTCCGGCGTCTCCGACCTCGACGGCGACACGGTCACCCTGGCCTACAGCTGGGAGGTCGGCGGCAGCGTCGTGTCCACGTCCAGCACCCTGGCGTCGAGCGCGCACAGCAAGGGCGACCTGGTCGAGGTCACGGTCACCCCCAACGACGGCGATGACGACGGCACCCCGCTCTCGGCGAGCCTCACCATCGCCAACACCGCGCCCACCACGCCCGCGCTCGCCATCGCCCCGGCGAGCCCGCGCCCCACCGACGATCTGGTCTGCAGCATCACGACCGGCTCGGTCGACGCCGATGGCGACCGCATCCGCTACACCTTCTCCTGGACCGTCGACGGCTCGAGCTGGTCGGGCTCGACGTCCACGACGACCTACAGCGGCGACACCATCCCGAACTCGGCCACCTCCGACGGCGAGGTCTGGATCTGCAGCGTCGTCGCCGACGACGGGACCGACAGCTCGTCCGCCGGGGCGTCGAGCGTCGAGATCAGCTCTCGCGACGGCCAGGTGCGCACCATCGCCGGCACCTGGCTCGACGTCTTGTACGAGCCCTGCGGCACCGGCACGACCTGCACGGCGTCTGACGCCCGCAGCGCGTGCTCTGCCAAGGGCCTGAAGGTGGCCAGCCACGCGAGCGACGGGACGTCCACCGTCTACGACCTGGGCGCGACGGCCAGCTGCCAGTGGAGCATCTCCTACTACACCAACGAGCGTCAGATGGCGCCCAGCGACTGCCTGGTTGGCGTGTCCAACCTGGACTGGTCCAGCTGCTGCACGACCACGCGCTGGCACGGCAACTCGCTCCCGTTCGGCTACACGACGTCCAGCGGCAGCCCGTCCACGGTGTTCGGCTACGTGAACTCCGGCAACTCGGGCTACGTCTCGTCGTACTCCAACACGACCGGCAGCCAGTGGGGCTGCCAGGGGCTCACCGCGGCCGCCCCGGTGCCGTCGGGGTGCACGCGGACCTACGTGGCCTGCGTCAAGTAGCGACCAGCGGGAGCAGGGCCTCGGCCGGTCGTCCGACCGCGGCCTTGTCCCCGACCACGCCGATCGGGCGCTGGAGCAGGCGCGGATTCTCCGCCATCAAGGCGATCAACTGGTCATCCGACTCGCCGCCGGTCAGGCCCGCCTTCTTGGCGTCCCGACCGCGCAGGACGTCCCGCGGGCCGACGCCCAGCTTGCTCAGCACGTCCCGGATCTCCTCCTCGGACAGCGGGTCCTTCGTGTACTCGCGGTAGGTGTGCTCGATGCCGTGTTCGTTGAGCAAGGCGACCGCCTTGCGACAGGCGCTTCAGGTACGGGTGCAGATCAGCAGCACGGGGTCCTCCTCGGGTGGGGCGCCAGCGTAGCGCACCGCGGTCGGTTCGCGCTGGTCGGCGGGGTCTCGGCTCCATAGACAGGAGTCATGCTCCGTTCTGCCCCCGTCACCGCGCTCGTCTGCATCCTCGCGGGGGGCTGCGGCTCGCCCTGGGACGAGGTCGCGGACACCGACGGGGCCGAGCCGCTCGACCCCCTGGCGTGCTTCGAGATCGTCGAGGACGGCGTGACCCTCGGCCCGATCCAGCGGCAGACCTTCGACCCCGAGGTGGAGCCACCGCTCGCCGAGCGCCTGACCCTGCGCAACCCGTGCGGCGGCGCGGTCACCCTGGGCCAGACCTTGTGGCAGGAGGAGAGCGACGGGCGCTCCCGCTTCGAGATCGACCCCATCGGACAGCGCCTGCCGGCCGGCGACAGCCCCCTGTGGGTGACCTGGGAGCCCGAGCTGGACATCAGCGACAACGCGGCCACCTGGTCGCTCTACATCGGCGGTGAGCTCGTCGAGCAGGTCGAGCTGAAGGGCCTCATCGGCTACGCCCGCCTGAGCCCGTCGGTGCACACCCTCGATCTCGGCAGGCCCTTCATCGGCTGCACGGTGCGCGGCACGGTCGAGGTCGTGAACGACGGCGCGGGTGACTACCCGATCGACAGCGCGGAGATCCGCGGCCTGACCAGCGGCATGAGCCTCACCCTCGACCCCGCCCCACCGCTGGTCCTGGCTCCCGGCCAGTCCGCGACCGCGGAGGTGACCTGGACCCCCCAGGAGCGCCAGGGCCACGACGTCTCCGCGAGCATGACCTCCAACGATCCCCGCCTCCCCGGCGCCTCCTTCATCATCCACGGTCGCCCGACCCCGCCCTATCGCCAGGACGAGTGGCGCAACGTCGACACCGCCGCCGAGGGCACCGAGGCCCGCCTGGAGCTCGAGCACCCCCTCTCCGGCACCCCGACCGTCCTCGTCGACTACGCACACTGGTCTCGCTACCGCATCGACCGTGAGGACAACGCGGTCATCGTGTACGACCTGCCCCTGCCCGACGCCCGGGTGCAGGTGCTCTACGACCCCGGGTGTGCAGAATCGCCATAGGGTCCCGGTTTTGCCCGTGGCTTCCGCAGTACCGAAAAGGACGATAGGGGACCTCACGGAGCGACCACGTGAGCATGCGCAGCGCCGCGGTCCTGGGGGTCGGGCTCGTGGCGGCGGCCTCGGTGCCCTGGCTCTTCGTGCGCCGATTCGAGCCGCCCGAGCCTCCGCCGGTCGCAGCGCTCCCCAAGGCTCCCACGAAGAGCCTGCTCACCGCGCCGCCACCGGTGGACGAGCCCATCCGCTCCGAGCTCGCCCTGGAGCTGGGCGCCGAGCTGTCCGGCGCCTGGCTGCAGGATCGCGAGGGCTTCCTGTGGATCGGGTCGTATGGCGGGGGCCTGTACCGCTGGGACGGGCTGCGCACGAAGCGCTACGCCACCGCGAACAGCGCGCTGTCCGGGAGCAACGTCACCGCCCTGCACGAGGACGCGGACGGGCTCATCTGGGTGGGCACCCTGGACGGACTCGACGTCTACGACAAGGACACCGGCGTATTCCGCTCGTTCCCCCTGCCCTCTGACGACGACAGCCAGCCCGGGGTCTGGACCCTGCACCCGGGACGCGACGGCGTCCTGTGGATCGGCACCAACGGCGAGGGTCTGCTGCGGCTCGACCCCGCGAGCGGCGACGTCGCGCACTCCCTGCCGCTGCGCCACGGCCTGCCCTCGGGCAGCATCTACCGCATCGCGCCCGCCGGCGACGACGCCCTGTGGCTGGCCACGTTCGGCGGGGGCGCCGCGCGGTTCGACCTCGCCACGGAGCGCGTCGTCGAGGTGATCGACACCGGGCGGGGCCTGCCGACGGACCAGGTGTGGTCGGTCCACGAGGATCGACGGGGCACCCTGTGGATCGGCACCCAGGAGGGGCTGGCGCGGGTGGAACGGGCGAGCGGGGAGGTCACGGTCGACCGCAGCGTCGCGGACGACCCGCGCACCCTGGGCGGACCCGTCGTGACCGACATCCGGGAGGCCGAGGACGGCTCGCTGTGGCTCACCCACTTCGGCGGGACCGGCGGCCTGTCGCGGCGGGACCCCGAGGACGGCAGCTACGCGCGCATGGGCCCGTTCAGCGGCCAGGACGCCGCCCGCAGCCGAAGGGGTGCCCGGGCGATGTTCGAGGATCGCGCGGGGATCTTCTGGGTCGTCGCCATGGGAGGCCTGGTCGAGTTCGACCCCTCGGCGATGGGCTTCAACCTGACCAGCCTGGGCAGCGGGCTGCTGCCGATCACCCAGGACCAGCGCGGGCAGGTGTGGCTGGGCACGATGGACGGGCTGCGGCGCTACGACACGACGACCGGCCAGGCCACGCCGATCGGTGCCGAGGGCCTGCGGGACGCGCTGGTCACCGCGCTTGCCGAGGACGGGCGGGGTCGCTTCTGGGTCGCGACCTACGGTGGCGATCTGTCGGTCTACGATCGCGACACCGACGAGGTTGTGCAGCATTTCGCCCACGACCCGGACGACCCGGCCTCCCTGCCCTCGTCGAACTGCATCCGCCGCATCCTGGTCGATCGGTCGAATCCCGACACCCTGTGGCTGCTCACCCAGGGCGGCGGGCTCGCAGCGTTCGACACGACGACCGGCACCGCCCGGCGCTACCAGCACGACCCGCTGTCCCCCGCCTCGCTCTCGAACGACACCGCCTCCTACGGCGCCATGCTCCAGGACCCCGACGGCGTGCTGTGGGTCGGCACCGACCACGGGCTCAACCGCCTCGCGCCCGACGCCGAGGCCTTCACCCACTTCCGTCGCGGAAGAGAGGCGACCGAGCTTCAATCCGACGTCATCCAGGCCCTGCACCGCGACGCGCGCGGGGCCCTGTGGGTCGGCACCGCGGACGGCCTGCACCGCCTCGAGCCCGACGGCAGCTTCACCCGCTTCGGGGTCGAGGACGGCCTGTCCGACGACGTGATCCTCGGGATCCTCGGGGATGAAGGCACGCTGTGGCTCTCGACCCCCCAGGGGCTCACCGCGTTCGATCCCACCGGGGCGCGCCCACCGCGGGTCTACCGCGATGACGCCGGTCTGCAGGGCAACGCCTTCCTGCTGACCAGCTTCTTCAAGACCCGCGACGGCGAGTTCTGGTTCGGCGGGCCGCACGGGGTGAACCACTTCCGTCCCGACCAGGTCGGCCAGAGCACCTACCGGCCCCCGATCGTGCTGACCGGCCTGACGTCGGACGGGGTGGCGCTGGTGCCCGACCGCGATCCGTGCCGAGTGCGCGACGTGACCCTGACCTGGCCGGTGGACCACTTCGAGTTCGAGGTCGCCGCCCTGTCCTTCTCGGCCCCCACCCGCACCCGCTACCGCTACCGCCTGCGCGGCCTCGAGGACGGCTGGTTCGAGTCCGACGAGCCCGGCGGGCGCTACGGCGGCCTGCCCCCCGGGCAGTACCTGCTCGAGGTCCAGGCGGCGACCAGCCCGGGCGACTGGGGCGAGCAGACCGTGCAGGTGCGGATCGAGGTCACCCCGCCCTTCTGGCGTTCGTGGTGGTTCGGCTC
>CALATR010000379.1 GCA_937891875.1 uncultured Pseudomonadota bacterium
CAGCAGCTGGTCGATGCAGTCCTCGACCGAGCCCGCCACGCACCGGCCGCCCACGGCGGTCTCCGGGCTGCCGGACAGGGTTCGGGCCTGGGCGGCCGGGTCGAGGTCCTTGGCTCTCGCATCCGCGGCCGCCTTGTCGAGCAGCGGGTCGAAGATCACGCTCGGGGCGCGGTACTCCTCCCTGGCCCGCGTCACCAGCTCCTGGATGCGCGCGATCGCCTCCTGCTTGTCGACGATCGAGACGTTGCGCGGCGGCAGCACCGGTGTCTTCGCGGCCTCCTCGTCGACGTAGACGACGAAGCGCGCCAGGTCCCCCCCGCGGTCCGAGATCTGCACGACCCACTCGCCCGGCGCGTCGAACACGACGTCGTGGGCGGCGTCCAGCGGCCCTTCGGCCATGCGCCCCAGCCCGTCCGAGGTCCGCCAGGTGGCGCCGGGACGGGCGGGCAGGGTCAGCGACGTGCCCGACGCGACCTCGCGCGGCACGATGCCGAGGTCGATGAGCGCTGTGCCCGCCAGGCCGACCCACAGGTCCTTGCCCCCGCCCCGCGCCCGCACCAGGCCGATGTCCCGGTCGGCGGGCTGCTCCTGCAGCCAGGCCCGCACGCCCGGCGGGGGAGCGCCCGCCTCGGAGGTGGGCCAGGTGCCCAGCGCGAGCACCGGCCACGCATAGCCGGCGTTCCAGGCCGCCTGTCGGATCTCCCGCCGGTTGAACCCCGACCGCTCCGAGGTCGCCCCCAGGGCCAGCCCGGCGGCGGCACCCGCCAGGGACTCGTCCCAGGTGCGATCGCCGAGCACCGCGCGCACGACGGGATCCTTCGGTGCCTTCACCACCCGGGCGTAGGTGCCGGCGGTGGGCGACGGCAGGCGCGGGGGCGAGGCCAGATCCGCGGTGGTGACGGTCGACTCGACCGGCTGGTCCTTGGGACAGCCAGCGAGCAGCACGGCGAGCAGGGGAAGCAGGAGGCGCATGACCGACTCTACAGCAAGACGCGTGCCGGTCCGTCGATCCCGTCTGAACGCGGCCTGAAGCGAGAGCCTCGACAGCCTGTCAACCGCATCGGGTCAGGCCGTCGCCGAGCCCGACAAGGTGTCAGGCGCGTCCGCACTACTCCGCGACGGGCACCTGATCCGCGGACTCCTTGGCGGCGTCCTGGCGCACGAAGTGCTTGACGTCCTCACCGTCGACGATCTCGACCAGCACGAGTGCCGGCTGGTCCTGACCGCCCTGCACGGGCACGAAGCTGTGGCCATCCTTCATCCAGGACAGCACGGTGTCGCGGTCGACCGAGCGCGGGGGCAGGCCGTGCATCCGCACGTCGAGCTTGCTGATGAGGCCGCCAGAGACGGAACCGCCGTGGACTTCGACCCGAGCCATGCATCCTCCAGGAGTGGGGTGCGTCGTAGTCCGTGGGAGTCGCGGCGACCAGCCGCCCTACTGCGTGAGCCCGAGGGGATCGAGCTGGCGGCGCAGCGCCGGATCGACCGCACAGCCGAACACCGGCAGGGACGCGGGTGCCTCCCCCGCGTCGACTGCGGCGATCACCTCGTCGTCGAGCGGGTCGTTGGCCGCGGGCACCGCGAAGTAGCCCCCGCGCCAGGCCATGGCCCCGTCGTCTGCGAAGACGATCAGCACCGGGGCGACGTCCAGTCCGAGCTCGCCCTCGGCGCGGTCTCGGGGCAGCACGTGCACCTCGTAGCCGCGCTCGGTCAGGCGACGGGCGGGCTCGTCTGCGGCCCCGATGAGGAACACCGTCTCCCGGCGCTCCGGCAGCCGGCCCCGCGCCCCCAGGTGGTCGAGCAGGCCGGTCGTGCAGGAGCACCCCATCGAGATCACGTGCACGACACCTTCGTCGACCTGGTACGCCGCGAGCAGGCGAGCGTGGGCGTCCGGATCGGGGTCGGGCATGGCCACCACGTGGGACAGCATCACCGATCCCGTGATCAGCAGGGCGATCGGCGCCCACAACGCGATCACGCCCGCGCCCACCCAGGTCCGGACGCGCGCGCTCAACGAGGCAGCTCGACGTCGAGCCAGACGGTGTGCTCCACCCCGGAGTCGAGCCGCGCGACGACCGCGATCCGCTCGCCCTCGGCCAGGGGGCGCACGGGCTCGGTGAGCATGAGGTGCATGCCGCCCGGCTCGAGGGCGACCGCGCCCCCCGCAGGCACGACCAGACGCTCGATGGGCTCCATGCGGGCCATGCCGTCCACCTGCACCGTGCGGTGCAGCGCGACCTCTCGGGCGAGCTCGCTGGTCCAGCCGACCACCGCGACGTCCTGCGCACCCTCGTTCTGCAGCGCGCCGAAGCCGGCCAGCACCCGCACCCCGGGGGCGCTCGGCGGCACCCAGCCCGGGGAGAGACGCACGGGCTGCAGCGAGGCGATCGCCGCGCGGAGATCGGCGGCGACCCGGTCGGGATCGGAGGGTCGAAGCACGTATCCGCGGACCTGGCCGGTCGGATCGACCAGGAAGAGCGAGGTGCTGTGGTCGACCAGTCCGGACGCGCGCAGCTGGTAGGCGGCGCCCAGCTGGGAGACGGCGTGATCGATCGCGTCGCGGGTGCCGGTGACGCCGACGATGCGGGGGTGGTGGTGCGCGACCAGCTCGCCGAGCACGGGTCGGTCGCGCTCGGGGTCGACCGCCAGGAACACGGCCTGCAGGTCCTGCAGGTCGGGCGCATCGAGGACCCGGGCCAGGGTGCGGAGGGTCAGGGGGCACACGTCCGGGCAGCTGGTGTATCCGACGAACACCACCGAGAAGCGACCGTGCAGCCGAGCCTCGTCAAACGGCTGGCCGCTCCCGTCCTCGAGGTCCCAGGACGCGAGGCGAGCGTCCGCGGGCGCCTCCACCCAGGTCCGGTGGAGCGCGTCCGGGGCAGGCACGCGCGGCGGACTCCCTCCGCAGGCCGAGAGCACGAACACGACCAGCAGCGCGAGCGAGCGCATGGGACCTCCATGCAAGGTCTCGGACGCCGTGGCCACAGGTTGAGGCTCAACCTCCACTCCCCCAGGTCCGATCGGACAGGGGACCGGAGTTCGGATGTCGATCACGCGCTACTTCTGGCTACCGCGCCGGATGTCGGAGTTCGAGCAGCGCCACACCCGCCGCATGAACCGGCTCGGTGTGCTCTTCCTGTGGTGCAACGTCCCGGTCTTCGTGATCGTGGCCGGCTTCAACGGCACCGGACCCTGGCTCGCCGTAGCGCTCTCCGCCCTCGTGCTCG
>CALATR010000380.1 GCA_937891875.1 uncultured Pseudomonadota bacterium
AAACGGTACCCGAAGGATCGATCCGGCATGCTCCGCTGCGCGTCGAGTACACTCCGGCAGGCTTTGCAAGAAAGGCGGCTGCCTGGCTGGTCAGGGGCATGATCGGGCACAACGAACGAGGACAAGGAGGCCCCCACTTTTTTGTGAGTGTGAGCGAGGAGAGCGGCACCGTCGACGAGTTCCGTGTGGGCAGTCGTCGGGTGGTCACACGAGGCCCGAGCCTCTGCCTCTGGCGCGCGCCAACCGACAACGATGAGGGCGAGGCGCTGCGCACGGTGACGCGGCCGACGAAGTCGCCAGCGGTCACGGGCTTGAACGCGACGGTGAAGGTCGCGGTCTCGGAGGGGCCCAGGAGGACCTCGTCGAGGTTGGCGACGGTGAAGACGCCCTCGGGAGCGCTGCCGCCCAGCTCGATGGAGTCGATCTCCAGCGTGCCCTCGCAGGTGTTGGAGATGGTGACGACCCGCTCCTCGGGGGTGAAGTCATCATCCGCGATGGAGACCGGCTCGAACTGGATCCGGCGGGGGTTGATGTCGATGCAGGCGTTGAGCTGGTCGACCAGGGGCTCCTTGGTGGGGGGACCCTCGGTGAAGCCGTAGTCCTGGCAGCCGACGGCGCCGAGGAGAGCTGCAGGCAGCAGGAGTGCGAGCGAGCGGTTCATGGAATCCTCCATCCAAGATGCGGGGGGAACTGGAAGCGTGGTGTCTCTGACCCATGATCGGGTCTTCGGCGTCATCTACGGCAGCCAGGGTACAGGTGTGACACCCGGTCTTCAACTTTTTTTGTGCCGTCCTGTAATGGCGCTCGAAGCGTCAGGATCGGGATCGTCACCGAACGACCTCGCCCGGATCCGCCGACACGCTGACCAGATCCACCACCTGTTCGTCCCCTGCAGCCAGGATCATGCCCTGGCTCTCGATGCCCCGCAGCGGGCGCGGTGCCAGGTTGGCGACGACCACGACCTTGCGCCCGACCAGCTCGTCCGGGGCGAAGCGGCTGGCCAGTCCGGCGACGATCTGGCGCGGGCTGGACTCGCCGAGATCGACCTTCAGCACGAGGAGCCGATCCGCCTGGGGATGCACCTCTGCAGACAGCACCTCGCCGACCCGCAGGTCCAGCTTGGTGAAGTCGTCGAACGCGATCTGCGCGGCCGGCTGGGGGCGGCCCTTGCCCTTCTTGGACTTCTTCTGCTTCTTCTTGGAGACGGGCTCGGCCTCGGCGTCCGCAGCGAACAGCGCGGCGATGGACGCCGGGAGCTCCTTGATCCGCGGGAACAGCGGATCGCCGGGGTCGACGTCGGACCCCACGACGAGATCGTCCAGCGACAGCTCGCCCTGGCCCGCGCGCTCGGGCAGGCCGATGAGGGTGTCCGCACCCTGACCGGGGGTCCGGCCGAGCTTGTCGAGGAGCTCGGCGGCCTTGCCGGGCATCACCGGCAGCAGGCAGCACGCGGCGACGTGGCAGACCTCGAGCACCATGCGCAGGACCGTGCCCAGACGCTCGGTGTCGCCCTTCTTGTTGAGGGCCCACGGCTCGGTGGAGTCGATGTACTTGTTGCCGGCGCTGATCAGCTCCGACAGGGCCGCGAGGCCGGTGTGGAAGTCCATCTCGTCGAAGGCGCGGGCGAGGCGCAGCACGCTGACCCCGGCCTGCTCGCGCAGGCCGTCCTCCAGGTCGCTGACCGGGCCCAGGGCAGGCACGGTGCCGCCCAGCCAGTTGCGGGTCATCGACAGGCCGCGGTGGGCCAGGTTGCCGATGTCGTTGGCCAGGTCGGCGTTGTAGCGAGTCAGGAAGCCCTCGTACGAGAACGAGCCGTCCCCGCCCAGCGACTTCTCCCGGAGGAAGAAGTAGCGGGTCGCGTCGGCGCCGAACTCGTCCACCAGCAGGGACACGTCGATGGCATTGCCCTTGGACTTGCTGATCTTGTGGCCCTCGGTGCTGGTCCACCAGCCGTGGACCATCAGGGCGTCGGGCAGCTCCACGCCCAGCGCCATCAGCATGGTCGACCAGTAGACCGCATGGGTGGTGAGGATGTCCTTGCCCAGCAGCTGATAGGTGGCGGGCCACCAGCGCTTCCAGTCGCCGGCCTGGTCCGCGTCCGGGTGGTAGCCGATGCCGGTCAGGTAGTTCAGGAGCGCGTCGAACCAGACGTAGCAGACGTAGTCGCTGTCGAACGGGAGCTCGATGCCCCAGCTCATGCGGCTCTTCGGCCGGCTGATGCACAGGTCGCCGAGCGGCTGGCGCAGGAAGCCCAGCACCTCGTTCCGGCGAGACTCCGGCTGGATGTAATCGGGGTTTGCATCGATGTGATCGAGCAGCCGCTGCTGGTAGGCGCTCATCTTGAACCAGTAGTTGGACTCGGTCAGGCGCTGCAGCTCCGACGGGTCGAACTTGCCGGCCTCGACGTCCTTGTCGGTGACGAAGATCTCGTCGCCGACGTGGTACCAGCCTTCGTAGTCCCGCTTCTCGACCAGGCCGTCGTCCCAGATCTTCTGGAGCACGGCGCTGACCCGGCTGGTGTGGTCATCCTCGGTCGTGCGGATGAACCGGTCGTAGTGGATGTCGAGGCGCTCCCACATGTGCTTCCAGTGCACGACCAGGTCGTCCACGTGCTCCTGGGCGGTCAGACCACGGCCCTCCGCGGTCTGCAGCACCTTCTGCCCGTGCTCGTCCGTGCCGGTGAGGAAGAAGACTGAACGGCCCATCAGGCGGTGCCAGCGGGCGTAGCCGTCCGCGGCGATGGTCGTGTAGGCGTGCCCGATGTGGGGCAGGCCGTTCACGTAGTAGATGGGCGTGGTGACGTAGATCGTGTCCTGGTTGCCCACGGTGCCTCCTGGGGCCGGGTTCGTATCCGCCAGGCTGACCGCTGCAAGCGTTGCCGCAGCCCGAAGGAGGGTTAGCTGGCGACCCCATGTTCCACGCCCTCGGCTACAGCCAGACTGACTTCGACGCCGCCCGTCCCGGACGCCTCTGCCGCGGCCGGGAACGGTGGATCGAGCCCTATGATCTCGATGAGGACGCTCCCATGCAGCGTCTGGTCATCACGGGATCCCAGTTCACGGACGACTCGGCCCGGGATGCCCTGCGCGGCCTGCCCTACTCCAGCGTGCCCATCGCGGCGCTGATCGCGGCCCTGTTTCCGCGAAAGCCGATGCTCGCCTTCATGGAGGACGGTCATCCCGCGGACATCCCCGATGAGGCCGACGGGGTCGAGGTCTACCTTGGTCACCGCGCTGGCGGTCTGGTCGAGGAGCCGATGGTCCGCTGGCACAAGGTCGTGTCCGGCGTGCGGGACCTGCGCGCGCTGCTCGGCGAGGATGCAGAGGGAGACCCGGTCCGCGGCTTCGCCGTGCTCAACGATGCGGCCGACGTGGACGAGGACCTGATCCAGCGCCTGTTCCTCTTCGTGGGCATGTCCACCCTGGACAGCCCGCCCGCGCGCTACCAGCCCTCCGCCCTGCCCGAGGTGCTCGAGCGGGTGAAGGCCGTGATCGTGATCCACCGGGACAAGCACGGCCCGGCGCTGGGTGTGTACAGCCTGGAGCCGATCAAGACCGAGGGTCGGCTCGAGCCGCTGTGCGAAAAGCACGACAGCCTGCTCGTGCGGTTCGCGATCCCGCCGATGCTGGCCCGCTGGGACCGGGCCCTGGCCGAGCTCCGCGAGGAGTGGATGGCGACCCGGGAGGATGAGTTCCCGGTGCCCCCGGCCCCCGAGCCGTCGACCTGGGAGCCGCGGCGTCGTCGCAAGAAGCGCAGGAAGAACGTCGACGACGAAGAGTAGTCGCCCCCGCCTTCGGCCCGAGCACGGCGACCCGAGCGCCTCCGGCCCGACAAGGGCGGAGGCAGATCAACGCTTGCGAAGCTGCCAGGCCTCGTAGATCTTGCCAGCACCGAGGCGGGCCTTGCCGTCGACTCGGGTGCCGCTGACCGTGCCGCGGAAGATGATCGACTCGTCGTTGGCGCCGCGCAGGTACACCGACTCCTTGATGTCGTTGTACCGGCCGGTCACCTCGTACGGCAGGCCGCCGACGGTGATGGTGCCGGTGATGTCCTCACCGCGCTGGGTGAGGTCGGCGATGCACGCAACCGAGCCGACGGAGCCAGTCCAGGCACCACCCATCGTGGCCTTGGGCGCGGGGGGCGTCGGGTCACTGCCGCCGTCGGCCGTCGCGTCGCCGCCGGTGGTGTCGCCACTGCCGTCGGTCGTGGTGTCTCCGCCGCCGTCCGTCGTCGTGTCCCCACCGCCGTCGGTGGTCGCGTCGGAGCCCGTCGTGTCGGTGGTCGTCGCGGGATCCTCCTGGGTGTCGCCGCCCGTGGTGGTGCCGCCGGTCCCGGTCCTGGTGCCGCCGGTCTCGGTCTTGGTGCCGCCGGTCTCGGTCTTGGTGCCGCCGGTCTCGGTCTTGGTGCCGCCCGTGGTCTGGCCCTTGGTCGACGAGCCCGTGGTGGACCCGGTCGTCGTGTTCTTGGGGTCCTTCTGGGTGCTGCCGGTGGTGGTGCCGCCGTCGGTGGTCCCGGCGGCGTCCGTCGTGCCGCTGTCGCCGGTGGTCCCGTCGCCGGTGCCATCCTGGGTGGTGCCGTCGGTCGTGCCGTCTGCGGTCGAGTCCGCGGTGGTGCCGTCGGTCGTGCCGTCCTGTCCGGTGGTGTCCACAGGGACGGGCTTGAGCAGGCCGGTGGCCGGGCCGGTGTCCGTGGTGACGGGCTCCGGCGTTCCCAGGAACGGATTGGCGAGGAAGCCTGCGCTGATCCCGACGACCCAGAAGCTGATGATGATGACCAGCAGCAGCACCGGCACCAGGTAGACCCAGACGGGGAAGCGGTGGGGGCGCTTGGCGATGGACGGCTGCTGGGCGGGTCCGCCGCGGCGGACGTTGCCGCGCAGGCTGCCGAGGATGTCGTCCCCGCCGCCGCTGCCGGGATCTCCGCTGCGGGAGAGGGCGCTGGTGGGGGTGCGCACCGGCATCGGCGTGCGGACCTGACCACCGTGGGCGAGCTCGGACTCGTAGACGACCTCGGCGGTGCCGTAGTGGTCGTTGTTGCGCAGGAAGTGGGTCTGGCCCGTGATGCGCACGTCGTAGCCGTCCCCACCAGGCGTGGGCGTGGTCACGCGACGGCGCCCCGTGCCCGGGGTCGCGCCGGGCGGGGTGTAGGTGGGCACGGGCGAGCTGCTGCGTACGCTGGGCGCTCCGGCCGGAGTCGGCGTGCGCGGCCGGGCCTCGTTCCAGCGGTCGGAGTCGTTCGGCGGTGCACCTGCGCTGGGCGTGGTGGCCCGGTGCAGGAGCGGAGGCGAAGGAGTGCCGGGACGACGCCGCTTCTCGCCAATACGGCCCAGGTGCGGCACCGGGCTGTTTCGACGAGCGCGCTCGAGCAGGGGGGACGGCGATCGTGCGCCCGTGATCGGTGTCGTGGGCGGTGAGGTCACCCGCCCCTGGCTGGTCGGCGTCGGGGTACGGGGACGCTGGGTGACCGCCGGCCGGATCGAGCGCGAGCGACCGGTGGGCGCGGTGGCGAGCCGGTCGAAGGAGTCGTCCTCGTCGTCGTCCTCTTCCTCGAAGTCGTCGAGCGTGGTGGCCGCAGCGTGGGCCGCGGCCGCGCGGGTCGAGGGGCTCGGCTGGCGCGGGGCGGGGCGCGGCGGGACCGGACCGGAGTCGAACGCCGTCACCGGGCGGGTGCCCGACTTGGGGTGGTTCTGGTCGATGGGTCCTGGATCCGACGGGTCGCCCAGGATCGCATCCAGGTCGATGGACTCGTTGGCGCTGCTGGACGCGTACAGCCCGACGTGACCGGACGTGTGGTCGTCGTCGTCACCGCCGAACTCGATCCACTCGTCCTCGACGACCTCGGCCGTGGAGGTGGCCAGGTGGGAGCGCAGCGCGTCGCCGTTCTGCAGGAGGAATGCAGCCTCGAACGCATGCTCTGGTGAACTCTGAGACCGTGCGGCCCACAGCAGCTTGCGCTCCAGGGCCTGCTCGTTGGTCTCCCCCGAGGCGGGCTCGAGGTAGTCCACGAGGCGCGTGCGGTGCACGGTCTGCAGGAATCGATTGAGATCCTCCTGCTGCATTGCGGCTGGCTCCTGCCGGACGTGGGCGACTGCGAGCATAACAGCAGCCGGAGTCGGCTGCTGATGGGGTCAGGGTGAGTCGAACCGCCACGGTCCGGGACGGTGCTGCTGGCCCACCAGGTGGGCACATCGGCTCAGGAACTCGGCCCTGGAGATCTCGTGTGCGCCGAAGCGAGCGAGGTGATCGGTGTACATCTGGCAGTCGATCATGGGGAAGCCCCAGGCGTCGAGCTGCTGAACCAGGCGAACGAACGCAATCTTCGACGCGTCGGGGGCCTTGGCGAACATGGACTCCCCGAAGAACATCCGGCCGGATGCAACGCCGTAGAGTCCGCCTACAAGGGTGCCTTCTGCGTCCCAGGCCTCGACGGAGTGGGCGAAGCCGAGGGCGTGCAGCTGGTCATACGCCGCCACCATGCCGTCGGTGATCCAGGTGCCGTCCTGACCGGGGCGCGGGACCGAGGCGCAGGCGACGATGACATCGTGGAACGCGGTGTCGAGGGTGACTCGAAACGGTTCTTGCCGGATCCGCTTACGCAGGCTGCGGTTCACACGGAGGTCAGCGACGTCCAGGATCATGCGAGGATCGGGGGACCACCAGAGGATCGGCTGGCCTGGTCCGAACCAGGGGAAGATCCCCATCTGGTAAGCGGTGAGCAAGCGTTCCGCGGACAGATCCCCCCCGACAGCCAGCAGCCCGCTCGCGTCGGCGCGGCGTGGATCGGGGAAGCGGGGGTCGCGGGGCAGTTGGTAGATCGGCATGCGGCCGATCACCTAGCACTGGCCAGGAGCTTTCGCCGTGTGCGCCGGTTCACCCAGACCAGCAAGCCGAGGCCGGCCAGGGCGGCAGCGAGCGAGGGTCCGCCTCGGACCAGGAAGTCCGCGAAGGAGGGGGCGGCGGACGCGAGGATCTCGGCGTCGACGCGAGCGGGGGTGCGCGGGTCGGCTTGCCAGCGCACGGATCCGCCAGGGATCCGACGACCCCCGTCACCGCGCACCTGGGGACCGTCGAGGGTGAGGCTCCAGGTGCCCGGTGGGTCGGTGGCGTCGGCGGTGACGCGCCAGGTCTGGCCGTCGACCCGCACGGTCGGCGGGCGGAGTGCGGGTGGCAGGGGGCCCGTGACCGGGGTGACCAGGGCGGTCGCGCGCTCGACGAAGGTGCTGTAGCTGTCGGCGTTGTCGAAGCGCGCCTGCAGCACCCAGCGCTCGGCGTCCTTCCAGGTGCGGATCTCGCCGGGAGCCACGGTGGGCAGCAGATCGGCCAGGCTGGCGACCGCGTCGGGCACGGGCTCGGTGGGGGTGAGGCGCAGGCGATAGGCGACCGCGCCGTCGTCGGTCCGCACGAGGCCGTGCTCGACGTCGACGCAGCCGGTGAGGAGCAGCAGGGTGAGGGCGCGCGTTCGCATCGTCGGACCGATCGGTCGGCCGGGCGCGCGCTTCAGGTCAAAAGAGCCCCGGCAGCAGGCGAGCCCGATCGCGCATGGCGTCGACCCAGGCGGGGATCTGCGCCAGGGCGGCCTCCTCGGTGCGGATCCGGTGGAGCAGCACGAAGGCGTTGAGCAGGGTCAGGAAGATCGCCGACATCCAGGCCCCGTGGAAGAGGGGCAGGGCGGCGATCTCCAGGATGACGACGAGGTAGTTGGGGTGGCGGATGAAGCGGTAGGGGCCGGTGGTCGCGATGCGGATGTCCTCGGGGACGACCACGCGCACGTTCCAGGATCGGCCGATGGTGGCGAGGGTCCAGATCCGCAGGGCGGTGGCGAGCACGAGCACGGCCCCGGACAGCACGGCGAGCCAGGGGCGGAAGGGCACGTGCAGGAACCACACCTCGGCCGCGGGGAGCGCGACCAGGCCGGTGTGCAGCAGGGCCATCAGCGGGAACAGCCACGGCTCCGAGACCACGGCGTCGCGGTTGCGGGCCATGCGGACGGCACTGACGGCCATCTCGCCCAGCCGCATGATGCCGGTCGCGCCGAGCAGTGCCAGGAACACGCCGAACCACAGCGTCACGAAGCCTCCACGCCCGCAGGTTAGCTGCCTGCCGGGAGGTGGGCATCGTCCTGATCTGGCTGGTGGGTGTGGCGCTGTTCCTGGGCGTGGCCCGGGGAGCGGAGCCGGTCGCCGAGACGGCGCTGGAGACACGGCGACCGAACGTGATCCTGATCTCGATGGACACGACCCGGGCGGACGCCCTGTCCTGCTACGGGCAGCCGGCGGACATCCAGCGGGCGCTCCCGCCGGTCACGCCCAACCTGGATCGCCTGGCCGAGAGTGGGCTTCGCTTCGAGCATTTCTACGCCCACGCCCCTACGACGCTCTCGAGCCACACCAGCATGCTGACCGGGCTCGACCCCCACCAGCACGGCGTTCCCCGCAACGGCTTCCCCCTGCCTCCCGCGGTCCCCACCCTGGCCGAGCGCCTGAAGGCCGCGGGGTACCAGACAGTCGGGATCATCGGCGCCAGCGCGCTCGACGGCGAGATGGGCCTGTCCCGCGGCTTCGACGTGTGGGACGACCAGCTCGACCACAAGGTCGCCGTGCAGTTCGAGGACCGCGCGGGGGGCGTCGTCGATCGCGCCCTCGCCCGGGTGGCGAAGGTGGACGCGGACGCGCCGCTCTTCCTGTTCGTGCACGTGTTCGACCCTCACGCGCCCTACGCCGCCCCGGAGCCGTTCCGCACCCGCTTCGTCGACCCCCGCTACGCCGGCGGCGCCCTGACCGACGGCTTCGATCGTGCGACCGCCCTGCGTGACCTGCGCAAGGGCGCCCTGGATCCGGCAGAGCGGGATGCTGCGGCCAGCCTGTACCTGGGCGAGGTCGCCTACGCCGATCACGAGCTCGGCCGCCTGCTCGATCGCCTGGATCAGCAGGGCTTCCTCGATCACTCCCTCGTCGTCGTCACCGCCGATCACGGCGAGGTGCTCGGCGAGTCGCCCCAGTTCGGCTGGTCCCACGGACGCGATGTCACCGAGGGAGCGGTGCGGGTACCGCTGATCGTCGCTGGCCGGGGGATCGCCCTCGCCGCGCCCGGGCCGATCCAGCGCCAGGCCGGCATGGCCTCGCTCGCGCCCACGATCGAGCGGCTGGTCGGCCTGCCCCGGCCCCTGGGCACGGCTCCCGACCTGTGGGACCTGCTCCGGCCGGGGCCTGTGTGGGACCAGGACGGCTGGCCTGCTCGCCCTACCCGGGCCGTGCTGCACGAGGCGACCGCCCCACACCAGGCGCGGAGCGACGGCCGCTGGAACAACCTGGGCCTGGAGCGCGGCGCCCACGCGAGCGGCACCCACGTCCGGCGCACGCGCGCTCGACGCTGGGTCGTCGAGGCGGGGGCAGAAGGGCTTCTCCCGGTGCTTCAGGACGCCCTGCGGTCCTGGGATGCGGCCGCGCCTCCCTTCCGCTCCGAGACGCTCTCGTCCCACACGCGCCAGGCGCTGGAAGCGCTCGGGTACCTGGAGCCGGAAGACCCCCAGTAGGAGGGGAGCGCCGCTGGGGACCCGGTGTGGGATCCAACACGATGAGTCCCGCAGCAACAGTGTAGTTGCTCGGGGGTGGCCTGTGGAAAACCCTGCGGACATCTTGCGGGTCGCTGGGGAAGCGACCGCGGGCGAGGAACCGCCGGGCTCGGGCTCAGACGCGATCGTGGGACGACCGCGGGAAGGCCCCCCTCTCTAGGGTGTCGCGGGCGCGTCGTCCAGTCGAAGTTGACTGAGGACACAGTGCAGGAAGACCCGGCGATCTGTCGTGACCCGGCCGTCCATCCGCAGGTTGCTGA
>CALATR010000381.1 GCA_937891875.1 uncultured Pseudomonadota bacterium
CCAGCCGCTGGGCCAGATGCAGAAGGTCGCCTCCGCAGTCACCTCGTGGCGGCGCTTGAAGGGCTCCTCCTCACCGCCGGCGGGCACGTCGGTGGTGGGCGCGTCGTTGGGGATGTCCGCCTCGGGCGCCTCGATGGTGCAGCCGCGCACGAAGAGGTTGGTGCCGCCATCCATGAAGATGGAGGTTCCCAGGTTGTGATCGCGGATCTTCTCCCAGTAGTGCTCGTGCCCGTAGGAGTGGGCCGAGAGCGCGCGGAGCGACCAGGGGCCCGTCATGGTGTAGTTGTTGGGCCCCTTCTTGGTGGTGGTCGGAGCCGCGGCTTCGCCACCGCCCTCCGGGCCGGTCATCTGGCCCTGGACCTCGGAGTTGGACGGACCGGACTCGGTCGTGGTGGGACCGGACTCGGTCGACTGGGGAGCGGTGACAGGCGCGTTGCGCTGCTGCTGACTGGGCATGCTGACCTCGAGGAGTGAGGGAGTCCGCCAAATGTAGGGCGGCTCACTCCTCCTGTAAAGGCGCACCACGGCATTATCGGCGAATCAAAGCACCTTTCGGCCAGCAATCCGGTTGGCGGCGCGGCTGTAGAGCAAGAGCACGCCGAAGATCAGGACCGCGTAGGCCGCGGCGTACCCGTAGCGGTTGCCGCGGGAGAAGGCCCAGCGGTAGGCCTCGGAGATGAGGATCTCGGTGCTGCCGTCGGGCTCACCGGCGCTGACCAGGTAGACGACGTTGAACATGTTGAAGGTCCACACGCTGCCCAGCACGACGGCGGGCAGGAGCGCGGGCTGCAGCATGGGCCAGGTCACGTGGCGGAAGCGCTGCCAGGCCCCGGCGCCGTCGACCTCGGCCGCCTCCTCGAGGTCGCGAGGGATCGACTGCAGCGCCCCCAGGGTCACGACCATCATGAAGGGGAAGCCGAGCCAGGTGTTCGTGGTCAGGTTCGCCGCAAAGCCCGTCGCAAACCTGGCGAACCAGTCGAGCTCCACCGGGCCGCCCTGGAAGAGCACCAGGCCGAGGATCGTGTTGATGGCGCCGGCCTCGGCGTCGAAGAGCGTGCGCCAGATGAGGGCGGTGATGTAGTTGGGCACTGCCCAGGGCAGGATCAGCAGCGCGCGCCACAGGGGTCGCAGGCGCACCCAGGGCTCGCGGAGGAGCAGGGCGAGCGCCACGCCGATGGACACGTGCAGCACCACGTTGGCGACGGTCCACAGCACGGTCACCAGCAGGGTGAACACGAAGGACATCGGCGAGGTGATGGGCCAGTCGCGGGCGAGCAGGATGTCGAGGAAGTTCTCGAGCCCGACGAAGGTCCAGGTGCCGTCGTCGTGGGCGAACAGCGAGACCGCGGCGCCGGTGACGAAGGGCACCATGACCAGCAGGCCGAGCGAGACGGCGGCGGGGGCGACCCAGGCGTAGTCGACGGCGTGGCCGATCACCCGCCTGCGCAGCGCGGCGTCGGAGAGGCGCCAGCCCAGCAGCCCGACGCCGCCCAGCACGAGCACGGCGAGCACGCCGACGTAGGGCCACGGGGACGCGGGCTCCGGCGGAGGTCGGGTCAGCACCAGGGCGTAGGTCTGGGCGGCGGAGGCGGCGCGCTCGGGATCGGCCGTTCCCCGCAGGGTCTGACGCAGGGCCCGAGCCACGCCCTCGAAGGCGGACTGCACGTCGGGGTTGGTCGGCAGGGGCACGGCCTGCTCGGCCTGGGCCAGCTGGGCACGCTGGAGCGGGGTCGCGGGCGGCACCGACGCGAAGGTCACGGTCTGGTCCGCGCGCTCGCTGCGGAGCCGAGCCCCCTCTTCTCCCGCCAGGAACGCCGCGAATGCGCGACTGGCCTCGACGTCCCGGGCCCCTTCGGCGACGAACGCCGCGTCGACCGTCAGGTACGGGCGGGCGGGCAGTCCGGTCTCGCTCACGACCGGCAGGGGCAGCGCGTCGAAGGGTCGGTCCAGGTCGGCGACCGCCCACGGACCGTCGATGATCATGGCGACGCGGCCGTCGTTGGCGAGGGCACTGACCCGCTCGGCGGTGGGCTGGGCGGGCATGTCCACGGCGATCGAGGCGACGAAGCGCAGGGCGGCGACCTGCTCCGGGGTGTCGAGCGCCGGGCGTCCGTCGGCGTCCAGGGCGACCGCGCCGAAGCCGTGCATGAACGCAGCGTGGTGGTAGGGCGTCGCCACCGGGTAGACGAGCCCGTACTGCTCGACGCCGTCCTCGACCCGGGTGAGGCGGCGGGCCAGGGCGACCAGCGCTTCGGTTGTGTGCGGGCGGGCGTCCGCGGGCACGCGCTCGGGGTCGACCAGGAGCAGCAGGGACTTGAACGCGAGGGGCTGACCCCACACCTGATCGTCGAGGGTCAACGCCTGGATCGCGATGTCCCGGTGGCCGACCGGCGCCTCGGGGAGGGGCTGCAGCAGCCCCATCGCGGTCCACTTGCCGAGGTTGCCGTGCGCCGCGATGAACACGTCGGGGCCGTTGCCACGCGGGATCGCCGTCTCGAGCTTGGCGTCGTAGGCGCCAAACGACAGCGCGACCAGGCGCACGGTGTGCTCCCCCTCGGCCTCGAACCGGGCGACGACCTCCTGCAGCGCCTGCTCCTCGGCACCGCGCATGGTGTGCCAGACCAGGACCTCGCCGGCCCGGGCGGGCAGGGCCAGGACCAGGGCGGCGAGCAGGACCAGCCACGCGCGCATCATCGGGACAGCCGCGCCCCGGTCTGGCGGTCGAAGGCGTGGGTGACGCCAAACCCGATGGGTACGACCTCCCCGGCCTGCAGCCCGCACGGCTCCGGTACCTGGGCCACGATCGCGGTGGACTCGCCCAGGATCAGGTGCACGAGCGCTTCGGCGCCCAGCGACTCCACCACGTCCACCCGGGCCTGCAGCGGCCCCTCGCCCACGAGGACGTCGGTCGGCCGAACCCCCAGGGTGAACGCCCCTTCCGCGGCGAGCGGCAGCTGCCCCTCGAGGCCCTCGATCCGGCACGAGCCGCCCTCGCCGATCGCCGGGAGCAGGGCCATGGACGGCGAGCCGATGAAGGTGGCGACGAAGGTGTTGGCCGGCGCGTCGAAGAGCTCGCGGGGCGAGCCGACCTGCTGCACGATGCCCTCGTTGAGGACGAGGATGCGGTCAGCGAGGGTGAGTGCTTCGACCTGGTCGTGGGTGACGTGAAAGACCGTCGTGCCCAGGCGGCGGTGCAGGCGCTTGAGCTCCACCCGCATGTGGTGGCGCAGCGCGGCGTCCAGGTTCGACAGGGGCTCGTCGAAGAGGAAGACCTGGGGTCGACGCACGATGGCCCGGCCCATGGCGACGCGCTGGCGCTGACCGCCGGACATGGCGGCCGGCTTGCGGTCGAGCAGGTGGGACAGGTCCAGCATGGCGGCGACCTCGTCCACCGCGGCGTCGATCTCGGCCTTGGGGCGCCGGGCGACCTTGAGCGCAAACCCCATGTTCTCGCGCACGGTCATGTGCGGGTAGAGCGCGTAGCTCTGGAAGACCATGGCCACGTCCCGGTCGCGGGGGCGCAGGTCGTTCACCCGCCGGCTGCCGATCTGCAGATCGCCCGCCGTGATGTCCTCCAGCCCGGCAATACACCGGAGCAAGGTAGACTTTCCGCAACCACTGGGCCCGACGAGCACGACGTACTCGCCGTCCTCCACGTCGAGATCGACGCCCTTGAGCACCTCGGTGCTGCCGTAGGACTTGCGCAGCGCGCGCAGCGAGACCGAAGCCATGTCCGTCCTAGAACGTGGAGACGAAGAAGGCGCCGTACCACCAGGAGACGCCGTACACGCCGATGCCGGCGCTGTTGGTGGGCAGGGTGGCGTCGTTCACCCGGACCTTGCCGACCCGGAAGCTGACGGTGCCGCCGAAGGGGAATCCGTTGCTCCACACCCCGCGGGGCACGGTGAACTGGCCGTCGTCGACCAGGGCGCAGCTGACCTCGTCGACCAGGTCGCCGAGCACGTCGAAGCGCCACATCTCGACGATGACCACGTCGCCGGGCCCGCCGCCGTCCCAGCGCAGGTCGAACTCGATGTCCGAGGTGGGCATGCTGAAGTCGGCGGCCGGAGACGAGACCCGGAAGCCGTCGCCGGGCAGGCGGATCGCGGCGTCGATGTCGAAGGGGACCCAGCCGGCGTCGCCCTGGGGCTGGGTCAGGGTCAGGTCCCGGGCCTCGGCGATGTGACCGTCGGAAAGGCTGAAGCCGTAGTACTCGCCGTTGCCGTCAGGCCCGAAGACCTCGGCGTCGCCGCCGGTGCCGACGGTGATCCGGTCGACCCCAGGCACGAGCACGTTGATGGCGGGGCCGTCGTAGCGGTGGTCGCGCACGCAGGCGTCGAGGCGATCGGCGTAGAACTCCCACCAGTCGACGCTGACCGGCTCCACGTAGATGACCGCCGCGCTCTTCATCTCCGAGGTGTAGTCGACCGGCACGAGGCCGGGGAACTCGGTGGACAGGTCGTAGCCGCGGTCGAGGTCGTGGTTGGCGACGAGGCCCAGCATGCCGGTGCGCCCGGCGCCGTCGGGCCAGTAGAAGAAGCCGCCGCTCTTGCGCGCCGTGCGCCCGTGCGACTCGACGACCACGTCTACCGCGCCCTCGACGCCGACTGCGGGGGCCCGCACCTCGATGGCGTCGACGTCGTGGGAGAGGACCTCGGCCGGCACGCCACCGAAGCTGACCTCGGGGACCTCGTCCAGGTCCAGTGGGCTGGCGAGGATCTTCACGATCCGGCCGCCCTTGTTCACGCCGACCGCGGGCTGGACCTCGGTGATGACCAGCTCGTCCCAGACCTCGTCGGTGTCTCCGGTGTCGCCGGGCAGGTCGCTGACCTTGTCCGCGACCTCGTCCGAGCCGATCCAGCAGCCGCCGAGGCCGAGGCACATCGCGAGAAACAGGGCGATGAAGGCGGAGATCTGACGAGACATCAGAACCTCCCCCGCAGGCCCAGGCCATGGCCGCCGCCCGAGGTGCGCAGGACCAGCACCTCCAGCCCGACAATGCCCACGCCGACCCCGACGAGGCCGTAGCCGGTGAGGTATGCCGCGTTGGCCGCCCGCGCGTCCGCGCCGATCTTGTCCGCCCGAGCGTCCGCCCAGCAGGCCTGGGAGCGGGTGCAGCCGCCGTAGCTGTCGGCGTCGTAGGCGTCGTCGTGGAAGCCGCGCTCCATGATGCTCCCGGCGAGGATGGCCCCACCGCCCGCCCCAGCGAGCACGACACCCACAGTGACCACCGCCGGACTGACCCGACGCTTCGTCACGGGCGGCGGATCCGGCGGGCGGATGGGGTCCCGGTCGGGATCGGGCGCCGGCGCGGGCACGGCCTCGAGGGAGACAGGCATGCCCTTGGTCTTTCCGCCGACCGAGAGGTCCATGACCCGGCTGTCCCAGCCCTGAGGCCCGCGCGCCTGCACGACGTGCTCGCCGGTGACCAGATCCACCGGCTCGTCACCCAGGGCGAGTCCGTCGATCCAGACCGTGTGCCCTTCGCCGACGACGCGCACCCGGACCAGATCCTCGCGCAGGCGGCCGGCCCAGGTCTCGTGCTGGCTGGCGAGCTCCGGCCCGAACAGCGAGGGCGGCGGGGCGTCCGGGTCGACGGACACCGCGCGAATGACGGCGAACAACGCCGCCTTGCTGTCCTCATCCGCGATGCTGGCCAGGGCGTCCAGGTGGTAGAGCGCCAGCAGGGACTCCCGGGGCACGGTCGCCTCCTGGCAGCCCAGCGCCTCGTACGCCTTCGACAGCGTGCCCCGCGCCTCCTGCACCTCTGCGTCCGCGAACGCGGCGCGCGCCTCTTCGACGAGGGCGTCCACGTCCGGGCAAGCGGCGTACGCCGAGACAATGCCGGACCAGAGGAGGAACACGGGGGCTCCGTGAGGAACACGATGCCCGATGGGGGAGTCCGGGCAGCCACGCGTTCTACCCGATCTCGCGGCAAAGGCAAGAAACTGGCGGAACGGGTCAGACCGCTGGCGCGGCGCGCGGCGGTGCCGACAGGGTGTTGGGGGCGGCGACGAGTCCGACCGCTACTGGCACTTGCCTCGGTTGCTGGCCTTGTCGGGGAAGGAGTAGCACCACCGCGCGTCCTCTCCGGCCTTGACGTAGATCGGGAACTCGGCCGAGCGCCCGTCCGAGCGGACCTGCACCATGTGTGCGCCGGGCTTCAGGTCGAGCTTCTTGGGCGTGCGGCCCTTGTCGATGCCGTCGACCGACAGCTCGACCGTGAGCGGCACCGAGCTGATCCGCACCACGCCGGTGCTCGCCACCACCGGTCGCGGGTCGGGCGGGTCGGGGATGGCCTCGCGGGCGCCCGGCTGGGGCACATCGTCGCGGACCTCGCGTACGATCGGCGTCTCCACGACCTCGACAGGCTCGGTCCCGCCGACCTCCACGCCGCCCGCTTCGACCTGCTCGCCGCCGTCCTGCACGCCGATCCGCAGGGGACGCGGCTCGGGCGGGGTGCTGTCGGGGGACGGGCCCCGGCCGGCCGCGCCGCTGCTGCCGTCGATCCCGACGAGCGCGTCCGGAATCGGCTGGGTGACGAACCAGGTGCCGACCCCGACGCTGAGCGCGATACCGACCGCCCCGATGAGCAGGACCAGCACGGCCGCTCCCAGCAGGGCGGGGACCAGGATCCCACCGCCCTTGCGTCCGCTCTGGGTGTCGTCGCCCAGGGTGCCGTCGTAGACGTCCGGATCGAAGGTCGGCGACCGGTCCGCATCCACCGCCGCGTCCAGCGCTTCGCCACCCGTGGTGCGCGCCTCGACGCCCCCGGTGCTCCCACCGGTCGACGCCATGCCCGCCGACGTGCCCCCGAACGACCCCCCGCCAATCGAGCGGGTGCTGGGCCCGCCCACCGCGCCGAACTGCCCCCGCCGGCTCGACTGGGGCGCGGGCGTGCCTCCCTGGGGCAGCGCGTTGTTGGTGGCAATGGGCATGTCCGGAGCGTCCCGCGGGACCTCCTCGGTGGGCATCACCTCGTCGGGCACGGGGTGGGCGACGATCTCCCACTTCTGCGAACCGGACAGGACCTTGAGCAGGGTGTCGCAGTCGGGGATCCGCTTGTTCCGGTCGGTGATCAGGCAGCCGTCGATCGCCTGGATCACCGCGTCGGGCAGGTCCGGCAGGATCTCCTCGGCCGGCGTGTACCGGCCGGCGACGATGTTGTTGTAGATCTCGAGCGCCTGATCCCCGGGGAACGCCCGGGATCGGGTCGCGAGCTCATAGAGGATGCAGCCGAGGCTGAAGATGTCCGCCCGCTGGTCGACCGCGCGGGCGTCGTGGATCTGCTCGGGGGCCATGTAGGCGGGGGTGCCCATGGCGATGCCCTGGCGGGTCTGGCCCAGCTCGCTCCCCCGACCGACCACGACCTTGGCGAGGCCGAAGTCGGTCACCTTGGGGACGAAGCCCTCCGGCGAGCGAAAGAGCAGGACGTTCGCCGGCTTCAGGTCACGGTGGACCAGGCCCTCCCGGTGGGCGGCGCGCACGCCGGCGACGATGCCGCGGAACAGGATGAGGGCGTCGCGCAGGCCGATCTTGTAGCGGCGCATGGCCTGGTCGAGCGCGGGTCCGTCGACGTGCTCCATCAGCAGGCCGGGGTTGCCGTCCACGTCCAGCACGTCGGTCACGGTCACGATGTTCGAGTGCTGGAGCGCGGCCTGGACCTGACCCTCGCGGAGCAGGCGCTTGCGGATGGCCCCGGACGACAGCGACAGCACCTTGAGCGCGTGCTGGCTGCCGAGCTGGTTGTGGCGCACCAGATACACGACGGCTGTTCCTCCGTGACCGATCACGGAGTCGACGGTGTAGCGATCGATGGTCTGGCCCGGGCTCAGCACGCGGCGCGGTCTCCTCGCGGATCTGTGCGCATCCCGCCGTCCATAGTGCCATGCAAGACACGATTCAAGGGACCGGGTGCGCCACCCCTGGCCGCGATCAGTTCTTCCGGCCCGCGCGCACGCGGAAGTTGCCGACGCTGCCACCCTCGGTCGACTCGACGATGACGAGGAAGGTCCAGGTCGACGAGCCCGAGCGCTGCTCCACGCGCACCACACTGTCACCGTCATTGATGTCGGAGCCATAGGGCCCGTGGCAGTTGTCGATGACGGGGCAGTCGCTCAGGTCGTGCCCGGCGGCGTCGACCACGGCGAGCCGCAGGTCCTCGCAGGGGCTGTCCAGCTCCACGAAGATGTTGGTGCTGGCGGGCACGCCGGAGATCTCGAACACCCGCTCGGGGCCCGAGTAGTCCCCGTCGATGCCATAGCCCGCGTTGCAGGCCAGCGATCCCTGGCCACCGTAGCTGGTGTAGAAGTTGTTGCCGCCCTCGACCGTGCCGAACACCCACTGCTCGTCCAGGTTCAGGGTCTCGGTGACGCACTGGTTGGGCGCGGGCGTGGTGACGAACTCGGAGTAGTCGGCGTTGCAGTCCACCCGGAACGGATCGGACGTGTCGCCCGTGTCGCCGGTGTCGTTCGTGTCGCCGGTGTCGTTGTTCGTGTCGCCGGTGTCCCCGGTGTCGTTGCCGTTGCCAGCGGGGTCGAGCTCATTCGAACAGGCGGTCGTCGTCAACAAGACGGCCGCGAACACGGCGATGCCGAGGGAGTAGCGCGCCACGAGTCCTCCAGGTGCCCGATCCAGGGTAGCCGATCCACCCGCGATCCGGGACCCAAGTGGTCGCAGATCCCCAGAGGATCCTTCAGGCTAGTTCGCGACCCCGGCCCGCAGGGCGAAGTTGCCGACGTCTCCGCCTTCGGTGGACTCGACGACGACCAGGAAGCTCCAGGTGCGGCCGCCGGAGCGGTTCTGGACGCGCACGATCGAGTTGCCGTCGTTGACGTCGGTCGTGGTGGGCCCCCGGCAGTTGCCGATCACCGGGCAGTCGCCGAGGTCGGCGTCCGGCGCATCCACGATCGCCACGCGGAGCTTCTCGCACGGGCTGTCGAGCTCCACGTAGATGTTGGTGTCGGCGGGCACGTCGGCGATCTCGAACACCCGCTCCGGGCCGGAGTAGTCGGAAGACAGGCCATAGCCCGCGTTGCAAGCCAACGATCCGCCACCACTGTAGCTGGTGTAGAAGTTGTTCCCACCCTCCACCGTGGCCAGGACCCAGGTGTCGTCGAGGGCGAGGGTCTCGGTCACGCACTGGTTGGACGACGGCTGCGTCACGAAGCCCGAGTAGTCCGCGCTGCACTCGACGATGCTCTCCGGATCGGTGTCCGTGTCCGTGTCGGTGTCCGTGTCCGTGTCCGTGTCCGTGTCGTCGTCCGTGTCGGTGTCGACGTCACCGCTGTCGGTGTCGTCCGAGCCGAAGCGGCCCGAGCACGCGGGTGCGAGCACCGCCGCGGCGACGGCGACGGCCAGCACCGGCGCCGCCGGTACGAACAGGGAGAAACGAGCCACGATGCCTCCAATGCCCGGCGCAGCCTAGCCGATCCACGCCGCCCCTGGGGCCCGCAATCCAGCGCGTCACCGATCGTCTGCGGACTTGCGCGAGCCTATTTGTAACCATAGTGGTGACCCATCATGAACAACACGCGCTTCACCACCGCCGTGCACGTGCTGACGCTCCTCGCCTACGAAGGTGATGACGCCGTCACCAGCGAGTACATCGCCGGCAGCGTGAACACGAACGCGGTCGTGATCCGGAGGATCCTGGCCGACTTTCGTGAGGCCGGCCTGGTCAGCTCCCGGCGCGGTCCGGGCGGCGGCTGGCTGCTGGAGCGGCCGGCGGACGCCATCACCCTGGCCGACGTCTACCGCATCGTCGAGGCGCAGCCCCTCTTCCCGCTGCACACGAACCCGCCGAACCCGGCCTGCCCGGTGGGCCTGCACATCCAGTCCGTGCTCGAGGCTCGCTTCGACCGGGCCCGCCAGGCCCTGCTGGCCGAGCTGGACCGCACCACCGTGGCGGATCTGCTGGCGGACATCCCCGACTGAGACTTCGAGCTGCCCCACCGTCCGCGGGGCCGAGGCGCGGACCGCAATCGCAACCATGCTGGTTGCCCAAAATCGTAACCATCCTGATTCCAACCAACGGAGTGACCATGTCCATCGCCATCACCGGAGCCACCGGCCAGCTCGGCCGCCTCGTCCTCGACCACCTGAAGAACCGCGGCGCCGACCCGATCGCCCTCGCTCGCTCCCCCGAGAAGGGCGCGGATCTGGACGTGGAGGTCCGCGCGTTCGACTACGACCAGCCCGACGCCTCGGCGCTGGCCGGCGTCGACACCCTGCTGCTCATCTCGGGCAGCGAGATCGGCCAGCGCGACCGCCAGCACCGAAACGTCATCCAGGCCGCAGAGCAGGCCGGCGTGAAGCGCATCGTCTACACGAGCCTGCTGCACGCCGACACCTCCACCCTGAGCCTCGCCGGCGAGCACCTGGCCACCGAGGCCGCGCTGGACGCCTCGCCGCTCCAGACCACGATCCTGCGAAACGGCTGGTACACCGAGAACAACACGGGCTCGATCGGCGGCTCGCTGCAGGCCGGTGCCGTGTTCGGGAGCGCGGGCGAGGGCCGCTTCTCCTGGGCTCCTCGCACCGACTACGCCGAGGCCGCGGCCGTCGTGCTCACCGAGGACGGCCACGCGGGCAGGACCTACGAGCTGTCCGGCGACGAAGCCCACACCCTGGCCGACCTGGCCGCGGAGATCTCGGCGCAGACGGGCAAGGACATCCCGTACAAGCACCTGCCCGAGTCCGACTACGCTGGCCTGCTCGCGCAGATCGGGCTGCCGGAGGGCTTCGCCAAGGCGCTCGCCAGCTTCGACGTCGAGGCGCGCAAGGGCGTGCTCGAAGACGACGGCGATGACCTGCGCCGCCTGCTCGGCCGCCCCACGACCCCGCTGTCGGAGTCGGTGAAGCAGGCCCTGGCGGCGCTGTAGGACGTGGGCGGGGCGACGGCCGCGCCCCGCCTCCCTCAGCCCACGACCAGGTTGACCAGCCGGCCCGGCACGACGATCTCGCGGCGCAGGGTCTTGCCCTCGAGGTGCTGCTGCACGTTCTCGTCGGCCTTGGCGGCGGCGAGAGCCTGTTCCTTGGTCGCGTCGGCGGCGATCTCGACCTTGCCGCGCACCTTGCCGTTGACCTGGACCACCAGGGTGATGGTGTCCTCGACCAGCTTGCTCTCGTCGACCTCGGGGAAGGCGACGTAGGTGATGCCGCCCTCGTTGCCGAGGTGCTCCCACAGCTCCTCGCCCAGGTGCGGCGCGAACGGGGCCAGGATCCGCACGAAGGCCGACAGCTGCTCGGTGCCGATCTTGTCCGCCTTGGCCGCCGTGTTCACGAAGATCATCATCTCCGAGATCGCGGTGTTGAAGCGCAGGGACTCGACCGCCTCGGTGACCTTGGCGATGGCGTGGTGCAGCGCCTTGTCCACGCCGCTGTCGTCGACGTGGCCGGGCACGACCGTGGTGATCTCACCGCGGACCAGGCGATCGGCGCGGTCGAGGAAGCGGCGGGTGCCGGCGACCCCGCTGGTCTCCCACATGGCGCCCACGTCGAGCGGACCCATGAAGAGCTCATAGAGGCGCATGGCGTCCGCGCCGTACTCGTCGCAGATATCGTCGGGATTCTCGACGTTGTACCTGGACTTCGACATCTTCTCGGTCTGCGTGACGCAGACGATGTCGGTGCCCTTCACGTACCAGGCGTCGCCGCGCTGCTCGACCTCGTCCGGGTAGTGGTACTTGCCCAGGATCGGCTGGCCCTGCTCGTCCTGACCGGAGATCTCGCGGTAGCTGGTGGCGTGCACCATGCCCTGGTTGAACAGGCGCTGGAACGGCTCGCGGGTGCTGACGAGCCCGAGGTCGTGGAGCACGTGCTGCCAGAAGCGCGAGTAGAGCAGGTGGAGCACGGCGTGCTCGGCGCCGCCGACGTAGAGGTCGACCGGCATCCAGTAGCGCTCCTCGTCCCGGTCCCAGGCGACGTCGTCCCGGTGAGGGCTGATGAAGCGCAGGTAGTACCAGCACGATCCCGCCCACTGCGGCATCGTGTTGGTCTCGCGGACCGCGGGCGCGCCGGTGTCCGGATCGGTGGTCTTCACCCAGTCCTCGGCGCGGGCCAGGGGCGGGCGACCGTCAGCGGTGGGCTTCCACACGTCGAGCTCGGGGAGCAGGACGGGCAGGGCGTCATCGGCGAGCGCCTTGACCGAGCCGTCCTCGAGCTCGATGAGGGGGAAGGGCTCGCCCCAGTAGCGCTGGCGGCTGAAGAGCCAGTCGCGAAGCCGATACTGGACCGTGCCCTCGCCCTTGCCGTGCTCCTCCAACCAGGCGACGATCGCCTTCTTGGCGCCGGCCACGTCGAGCCCGTCGAGGAACTGGCTGTTCACGTGGGGGCCGTCGCCGGCGTAGGCCTCCTGCTGCACGTCGTCGCCGCCCTCGACGACCTCGACGATGGGCAGGCCGAAGGTGGTGGCAAAGGCGTGGTCGCGCTCGTCGTGGGCGGGGCAGGCGAAGACCGCGCCGGTGCCGTAGTGGGCGAGCACGTAGTCGGCGATCCAGATGGGCACGCGCGCGCCGGTGACCGGGTGCTCGGCGTAGGCGCCGGTGAACGCGCCGGTCTTGGGGGCGTCCGCGGCCTGGGCGGTGCGGTCCCGCTCCGACTTCTTGCCGGCGGCCACCCGGTAGGCGGCGACCGCGTCCCGCTGCGCCTCGGTCGTGATGCGGTCGACCAGCGGGTGCTCGGGGGCGAGCACGGTGTAGGTGCAGCCGAAGAGCGTGTCGGGACGCGTGGTGAAGACCTCGAAGCTGACGCCGTCGTGGTCGGCCACGTCAAACTGGAAGCGCGCGCCCTCCGAGCGCCCGATCCACTCCCGCTGCATGGTCTTGATGCCCTCGGGCCAGTCCACCGTGTCGAGCCCCGCGAGGAGCGACTCGGCGTACTCGGTGATCCGGAACATCCACTGCTTCATGAGCCGGCGCTCCACGGGATCGCCGGTCTCGATGTACTTGCCGTCGACCACTTCCTCGTTGGCGAGGACGGTGCCCAGCGCCGGACACCAGTTGACCGGCACCTCGGCCTGGTACGCGAGTCCCTTGCGGTACAGCTGGAGGAAGATCCACTGCGTCCACTTGTAGTACTCCGGCGAGCTGGTCGCGATCTCCCGCGACCAGTCGTAGGAGAGGCCCAGGTTGTCCAGCTGGGACTTGAACGTGGCGACGTTGCGCTTGGTGACGTCGCGCGGGTGGGTGTCCTCGCGCTCGGCCTGGCGCTCTGCGGGCAGGCCGAAGCTGTCCCAGCCCATGACGCGCAGCACGTTGAAGCCCATCATCCGGCGCGCCCGGGCGACCACGTCGGTGGCGACGTAGCCCTTGGGGTGGCCGACGTGCAGGCCCGACCCCGACGGGTAGGGAAACATGTCCAGCACGTAGTACTTGGGCTTGTCGCGGCCCTCGGGCGTACGGAACGCGTCCGTGTCCTTCCAGCGCTGCTGCCAGCGCTCCTCGACAGCCTTGTGGTCGTAGCTCATCGCCTCTCCAGCCCCGCCCGTCCCAGCGGGGATGCCGTCATAACGAACCTCGGAGACCCGGCAGCCCGGATCACCGTCAAGCGAGGAAGGCGCGTAGCGTCCTGAACGAAGCGCGGAGCGAGCGCAGCGAGCGGAGATGCCAGCGCAGCGTCCTAAAGCAGCGCACCCACGAGCAGCGCGACAGCGGCCACGAGGCCACCGATGGCGAGCAGCTCGGGAATCCAGGCCAAGGGGCCGGGCAAGACGTCCTCGTCGCGGGCGCGGCGCACGGGGCGCGGCGTGGGACTCATCGGGGTGCGGGTCGCGACGTCGGGTCTGGCCATGAAGGGCCCTCCGGGTTGCCCGTCGACAGGATCGACCGGGCAGGGAGCGAGGCTAGCGAACCGGGATCGACCGGTCCAGGCCTCGACGCGACGGGTGCGTAACCGCCGGCCTCATGCGAAGCACACTACGCACCTGCCCCGCGGGGCGGCGAGGTGCGCAGCGCAGGGCGCGAACCGGACCACGCGCAGGGATCTGCGTACAACCCCCCTGATAGGCTGTGCCAAACCCGAGGGGGAAGCATGGTGGTGTGGATGCTCGCCGGACTCGCCAGCGCGGCGGAGCCGGAGCAAGACGCGGTGCTGCAGGCGCTGGTCGCCGAGAACGAGGCCACGATGGCCGCGTGGGAAGGAGGCCAGGATGCACTCTACTTCCTTGGCTTTCGCGCAGTACAGCACGAGAGTCAGCGCCTGGTCGCGATCGCGGGTGGGGTGGATGCCCTGCCCCGCACCCAGCGCAGACGAACCCTTGACGTGATGGCGCGGGTCGGCGACTACGACCTCGACTCGACCCACCGCATCCGGGGCTCGGACAGCCGCGCGTGGTGGGGCAGCTACCAGGGCCGCCAGCTGCCGATCGACGACGACGTGCTCGCCCTGCGCCACGCGGTCTGGAGCCAGACCGAGGAGGCCGTCGAGACCGCGCGCAAGGGCATCACCCGGGTGCGCACCAACCAGGCGGTCAAGGTGGAGGAGCAGGAGTCTGCGGGGGACTTCTCCCGCGAGGAGCCGGTCGTCGATCTGCGGCCGCAGAGCTCGCTCAGCGTCGACGTGTCCACCTGGACGCCGCTCCTGACCGAGCTGTCCCTGGTGCTCGCCGACGAGCCGGACATCGTGACCCACCGGCTGGCCCTCATGGCCGAGACCGACACCGAGTGGATCGTCACCAGCGAGGGCACCCGCATCCGCCAGACCCGGCATCACCTGCGCCTGTCCATCCAGGCCGGTGCGGTCGCCGACGACGGCATGGACGTGAGCCTGTACCGCTGGCGCGACGTGCACGACGCCAGCGCGCTGCCCGACGAGGCCGAGCTGCGCGCGTGGGTACAGACCCTGCGCCAGGACGTGCTCGACCTGCGCGAGGCCCCCCGCGCCGATCCCTGGAGCGGGCCGGTGCTCCTGCTCGGGCGCGCCGCTGGCGTCTTCGTGCACGAGGTCATCGGACACCGGGTCGAGGGCCACCGCCAGGAAGACGAGGACGAAGGCCAGACCTTCAAGGCACTCGTCGGACAGCAGGTCACCGACCCCTCCATCAGCATCGTCGACGACCCCACCCTGGCGATCTACGCCGGCGAGCACCTCAACGGGCACTACGCCTACGACCAGGAGGGCGTGCCCGCGCAGAAGGCGACCATCGTCCAGGACGGGGTCTTCCAGGGCTTCCTGCTCTCGCGCAACCCGATCCCCGGCCACGACCGCAGCAACGGGCACGGCCGGGCGCAGGTGGGCCTCGCACCGGTCGCGCGCATGGCGAACACCATGGTGCTGACCAGCAAGCCCCAGTCGGAGGCCCAGCTGAAGGCGCAGCTGCGGGCGGAAGCGAAGCAGCGCGGCCTGCCCTACGGTCTCATGGTGGACGACCTCAACGGCGGCTTCACG
>CALATR010000382.1 GCA_937891875.1 uncultured Pseudomonadota bacterium
CAGAGACCGCCCCGCCACTCCCTTGCCAGCAGCAACGCGACTCCCCGCGAGAGGTCCTCGCCCCGCCACTCCCTCGCCCGAAGCAACGCGACTCTCGGAGAGAGGTCCCCACCCCGCAGCAACGCGACTTCGAGCCCGACTCTACCCGTCCGTCAGATCATGCAGCGCATGCCGGAAGATCGTCACCTCGACGTCCGACTTCAGCATCATCCCGAACTCGTAGCGCCCGAACCAGGTGACCGTGCCCTTCAGCACCTCACCCTCGAGCAGCGTCGCCTGGACCTGCGCCTCGTCGTCCATGTAGCGGAACAGGCGCTTGTCCGAGCAGGTGTAGCGGTCCTGGGGACGCTCGATGGGCTCGACCGGGGCCTTGGACAGGTCCTTGTCGGTGCGGACGCCCTTGCGGACCTTCTTCCACTCCTCGGGGTCCCAGGCGTACTTCAGCTGGAGCTTGTGGATCTCCCGCGGCTCCTCGGCACCGTCCTCCTGGATGGTGACCGAGTAGGGCGCGACCTCGAGCACGATGCCCATCGCCTTGTCCTTGCCGTGCAGGGCCAGCGCGAGGGGGCGCCCGGTGTCCTTCGCGTCGTCCAGGCAGGATCGAAGCCGATTCTCCTCCCGGTGCGCCTGCATGCGCCGGCGCGAGAGCACCACGTCCAGGCTGGCATGGCCGATGACGATCTGGGTCGCGAGCGCTCGAGACAGCTCGTGCTCTTCCATCAGCTTCTCGACCCGCTCCTGACGCTGCAGGCGCTCGAGCGCGTCGTTGAGCGAGAGTCGGCCGAGCGCGACGGCCATGGCCATCTGGAAGGGCATGCCGTTGTCGTGCAGCTCCTCCGCCCGGGCGCGGACCTTGGGGTCGGTCCGATGCTTCTTCTCCGGCTTGTCCTTGCGCGGACCTCCACGAGGCGGTCCCCGACGGTCCCGGCCCGGTCCACCGGGTGCTGCTCCGCGCTTGCGCCGGACGTCCCGGTCCTCGGGCGGGATGTCGATCGCGATCCTTCTGGCCATGAGGGTCCTCCGCGCCGCGCGGCGGCGTCCTTTGCGTTCAGGGTTCGCGTCCACGCACCAAACGTGCTCGGCGGAACCGTTGAACCGGATTGAGTCCACCTCCAACGTAGAGGCCAGCGCGGCGAGGGTCAACCCGCGCTGTGTCACGGGCCGTCGGAGCCCGGCAATCCTCGTCAGTCCGGGAGCAACGCCTCGCGGACCCCGTGGAGCAGGCCCGGCAGGCCCCCGTCCCCACCGACTCGCACCACGGTCACCGGCGACGCGTCGTAGGCCGCCCGCGCCTCCTCGCTCTCGGTGACGTTCCACAGCACCAGCGCATCGACGTCGGCGAGATCCTCGGCCACATCCGCCCCCTCGCGCTGGCGGGCGGGCACGAGGTCCAGGCTGACCCGGCTGTCGAGCCCACCCTTGAG
>CALATR010000383.1 GCA_937891875.1 uncultured Pseudomonadota bacterium
AGCTTGCGGATGGCATCTGCACCCAGCCCCCGGGCCCAGCCATACAGGGGCACCAGCTGCCCGAAGATGTCGAGCGCTGCCTGCTTCGCGACCCTCCACGAGTCGGACAGGCTCTGCACGAACTGGACGATCCACGCCCGATGTGTGTTGACCTCGTCCAGTCTCTTCAGTAGCTCGCTCACCAGCGGGCGCAGCAGCGACAGCATGTCCGAGGCGGGTCCCGCAGCATGGCGCGCGACGTTCGCGACCCCCTTCACCGCCGACCCGACCGTGGGGACGACCCCGATCATCGTCGTGCCCAGCCCGAACCAGTGGTCGAAGCTGTCCACCTCGCCCAGCACGACCAGCGCGTAGAACTTCGCGATGAAGTCCCGGACGTCGGCGGCCTGGTCGAGCCCCGGGATCAGTGTCACGAGCGTTCCCAGGACCTCGCCGGAGATGGAGCGCTGGTCCTGGGCCTGAAACTCCCCGAGAAGGGCCTGCTGGAAGGCCTCTCCGGTGAACACCGCGGTGAGCTCTTCGTAGACGGTGTCGGTGACCCGGCCCTCATAGGCGGAGAGGGCGGTGTAGCCGAGCTCGCCGGTGGCGGTGACCATGTGGCCCAGCAGCAAGGCCGGCTCGAGCTGCTCTTCCGCCTCGAGCTCGGCGTACACCTCGCCCAGCTCCCTGTCAGCCAGGCCGATGTCGCTGCGGAGCTGTCGGGCGAGGGCCCGTGCGTAGAGGATGGCGAACCGACTGTCGCCATCGGTGCGCCCGTACCCCGACACCGCATCCTCGATGGCCTGTCGGGCCTTGGCCTTGCGCGCGGCGGACGCCTCCTCCTGGCCTCGCTCCCGCGCCCGCTCGTTCTCTTCGTCCGTGCGCTCCTCGTCCTTCGGCCTGCCCAGCTTCACATACGGGTGCTCCGCGATGCTCCGGTACAGCGTATGAAGCGTCTGCACGCCGTCTCTGGCGAGGGCCTGGGCGCTTCGCGCTGTCTCCACCGTCGTCAGCCGCAGACCTGGCAGCTCCAGCTCGCCCAGATCTTCCAGCGGATGCGGCCGCAGCGTCGCAGTCAGCCACGGACCGTCCGCGTGACCGGCGAAGCGGCCCACCGTGTCCGCAAAGCGCGCCACCGCCCACGGCGAAAAGTCCCCCTTCGAGAACTGGTGTCGAAGCACACGCTCGATCCGGTTCCGCTCCCAGACCAGCGTCTGCAGCCGCCGAGAGATGGGCTCCACCACGTAGGGGATCAGGGTATGTAGCGCCCCAAACAGGTCGTTCACCTCGTACATCAGCTGCAAGAGGACCCTGGCCAGCCGCGGGTTCCGCTCCCCCAGGACCTCGCCGGGATCGAGTGCAGAGACCGTCACCCCACCCGCCTCCCGGCGAGCGACCCGCAACCTCCCGTCGAACAACACCGGGGCCGGCGCACGCTGGCGGATCGCGAGCGGGCCCGAGCGAGGCCACGCACTCGACACCTGCTCCGCCTCCGCCTCCGCCGACCGCACCGAGCCACCCCCGCGCCCCAGGTCGAACTGCAGGATGTGCGCGAGCTCGTGGGCCACCAGGCTGGCGGTCGGGCTGCGGTCGCGGAACCCGATCGCCCCCGGGCGCGCGAACGCCCGTAGCCCCAGGGTGCCGATCTCCGGCGTGTGGAGGGCCACGACGCCGCTGAAGTCCGCCCGGAACCTCTCTTCCATGGCACTCCGCTGCGGCAGGGGCAAGGAGCGTGCGCCGACGTGACGAAAGGCATCGAACCCCGGCATGGGGGCGGGGCGGGACCGCTCGGTCGAGCGAGCCTTCCATGCGGTCGGACCGACGGACGCGGCCGGCGTCGCCGACGACACCGTGCGCTCCACCGGGGCTGCCTCGGCGACCTTCTCCCCCACATCCCCTCCGTCAGGCCAGCTGGGTCACCACGAGCCGCGGCGTGTCGAGGACCGTCTGCACGACGTGGCCGCCGGCGGTCATGGTCTGCACGAACCGCGGCCGCACGACCTCACCTGGCGCGGCCACATCGACGATCGCCTGCACCTGCACGAAGCCCGGCATGCCGATGTCGACGCCGCAGACGGCAACAGCACCGGGCAGGAAGCCGAACGGGCCCGCCATGGAGGTAGCGAACTCCAGCCAGAGCGAGACGTTGGCCGGCGCGCCGCCGGGGGTCTGCACCTCGACGCTGACGGCGACCTCCACTTTGTAGCGTCCGGCCTGGTTGAACACGGCCTCGCTCGGCGTCGTCACGATGTTGACGTCCGCGGCGACCGGAGTGTCGAACAGCAGCACGCTTCCAGCACCCGGGGTCCTGGCACCAGCCGGCAGCACGTAGGGCGGACCCATGTGGACGGCGGAGGCGGACCCGAGCGTAGCCGGAGGCGGGGCCGGGGTCGTGAGCGACACGAAGGTAGGGCGGCAGTCTTCGTCCAGGGTCCAGGTCCCTCCGGACGAGAGTGTGGCCTGTGCGAGGGCCACGAAGTGACGGTCGGGCCCGTCGGGCGCCAAGGCCTCTCCCTGCCGCTCGATGGAGCCATCCGTGCTGCGTACGGCAACGGTCCACGCGTCACCGGCCAGCAGGTTGGTCCCGGAGAAGGCGACGGTGATGCCATCATCGAGGGAGGTCGCGGTGGCCGAGCTGGCCACCGGAGCCACCTCCCACTTGCGCAGGCGGATGTGCTCGGCATCGAACTCGGTGGCGTCAGGTCCCGTTGCCGCGACAAAGGCAGCGCCCAGCTCGACCACCACGGTGGGACCGTCCACCCGAGCGACCTCGCCGAAGACCCCCGAGGCCGTCCGGTCCAGGCGCGTGTCGGTGAGCTCCACCGTGTCCCCGGCCTGAAGCACGCCGAGCTGGTCAGAGACCACGAAGGAGACCTGCGCAGCGGCGGCGTACGCGCCATCGACGACTGTGGCCCGGGCTTCGGTCGCGCCGTTGTCCCGGCTCCACTTGATGGTGGCCGCCTCGACAGCGCCACTCTCGTGGACCTCCACGCGGATCAGGTGGTTGCCCGGCCCCCGGTAGCCCGCCGCCGCGTCGCCCAGACATGGCGACGAGCCGGCCGTGACCGTCTGCAGGTCGAACGTCGCCTGTGCATCTCGGGAGTCGGCGTGGGCGCTGCGCACGGCGTCGAGGGTGGTGGCACAGTCGGTGTCGAGCTCCCGAAACCGAACCCGCCAGCGCACTCGTCGGCGCCGTGCCGTGTCCAGCCCCTCCAACGCCACGTCCCGCATCGCCGCATCATCGAGCGGAGACGCCGCGTCCTCCCAGACCTCCAGGTACACGACGTAGGCCGTGTCCGAGGTGCCGGGCGCCGGCGCGCCCTCGATGTTGGCCAGCTGTCCGTTCTCGACCAGGATGCCGTCTACGTACAGGCGGCCAGCGTCGATCTGCAGCGTGCCGCCACCCGAGACGCTCACCTGGAACGCGGTGGGACTGGCGTCGGGCACGCCGCCCAGGCCGATCAGATCGGTCAGCGCCAGGCGATGGCGACGCAGGCCCAGGGCTGCGTGCTCGTTCCAGTCCGCATCCAGAAGCACCCTGCCCTGCTGGAGCAGGACGCCAGCGTATGCCGCCGATGCGTCGTGGGAATTGCGCGAGTAGTCGCCCTTCATGGCGTTTCTCCTAGATTTCTTCGAAGAGACCGGCGTGCGTGCCGAGGCGGACGTGCTCGTCGAGCACCCCCCGCAGGTTCTTGAGGCGCAGGGCGATCCGGGCCGTGTTGAACGCACCCATCTCTCCCCCGTCCGAGGCGCCCTCCCGGATCGCCGCCGGGCAGCGAGGGGAGAGCCGTCCCGCGTGGGGCTGGAGCTGTGTGCCCATCAGGACGGAGCGCGCGGCAAGGCGGGGTCGGCCCGTCGTGGCTTCCACGCTGCGGTGCGCGCGGACCCGGTCGGGCAGCCTGGGCAGGTAGGAGTGGGCGAGGCAGCTGCCCTGGGGGTCGTCCACGGACAGCTGCCCGTCGACGATGCAGTCCCCAGCGGTGAAGCGCTCGGCCGTCACGTCGCCCAGGATGGTCGTTCGCTCGGCCTGGACCCAGGTGCCAGCCGCAGAGACGCCGCCCAGAACGACGCTGTCCCGGAGGCGCAGCGCCCGCTTGGGCTCGGCGAGAGCGAGCCCGAGCACGGTCGACCGCTCCACGGTCACATCCAGGTCCGGCGTGGACCCGGCAAGCGCGGACACCGGCGGGGTACCGAGGCTCGAGTACTGGCACAGGTCCATCATCACGAGGTGCCCCAGGACCCCCCCCACGACCACGCTCCCCACCAGGGCGAAGCCGGACAGCACGACCTTGCCCGCCTGCTGGGAAGAGGTGCCGGTGCCGGAGAATGTGGTCCCCGACTGCACCTTCAGCGTGGGGCGGAGTCCCCGGGCGTCGATGACTCCCACCTGCCGCGTCGGCCAGCGCGCCGAGGCCAGGACGACGGTCGTCCCAGCGGGAACGACGAGGCCCGCCGGCAGCTCGTAGGCTCCGTTGTCGAGCACGGTGATCAGCACGTTCGCGCCGGCGGTGACCGCTTCACTCCACGCAGCGCCGATGTCCGAGAACACCGTCTTGCCGTCCGCTCCGCTCTCCGCGACCCCGACATGCCGGTCGATGCCACGAGGCAGCTGGTCCAGGATCGATCGGGTCCGCGCATACCCACCACCGCCGATGGGCCCGCCGCTGGCAAAGGTGGCGGTCACGTGCACCGCGGACGCTGCAGAGGCGGTGCGGATCCGCCCGCGCTCCGGGTCGACGGCCGCCTGGTAGCCAGTCAGGCTATTTCCCCAGGTTCCAGCTACATCATCGAGCGCGCACACCAGGATCTGATCCCAGCCGAGTTCGGCGCCGTCCACCTCGATGCGCAGGGCCGGCTGGGCTCCCAGCAGGTGCTCGGCTTCGAGGCCCGAGTCGACGGCGTCGCGGAGCATGCGTCGGGTGAGGGGCACCGGAGCGTGGATGGCGCGAGCCCGGGTCGACAGCGCATCTTCGGACGCGGGACGGTTGTACAGAGGGGTGTCCACCTGGAACGGATGGACAAAGAACCGCGTCGCCGACGACCCTGGCGTCGCGGGAGTGGCCCGCAGGCGGTCCAGCTCGAACACCTGGGTCATGAAGGGATGAACCGAAACGTTGTGACGGTTGTAGCGCCCCTCTCCTCGGCCCACGGAGCGGACGTCCACCGTATGAGCCACCTCCTCGAATGGTCCGCCTACCCACTCGAGGCGGGATGCATCGGTCAGCGGAGCCGTGCCCACCCGACGCCGCACACCGGGGTGCATGGACTGGGTGGCCACGAGCACGTCCAGGGCCTCCACCACCTTGGCCGGGGCCACGAGCACGTCGCGAGCCACCTGCTCGAGCGCCGTGGGGGTGCCGTTGCGACGCCGGACGGCGACGCCATGAGCCACGTACGCGCGGGCAGCAGGGCCAGAGGGCGTGCCCGCGAGAGGAAGCAAGCCCAGCAGCTCCCCCAGGTAGGCTGCGCGGTCGCCGGACACGGTCTCGGCAAAGGCATCGTCGTAGAGCTGATCGATGTCGGCGTGCACCCGATCGAGCTCGGCCTCCAGCACCAGGCACAGCGCACGGAGCGGCTGTCCCTGGTCCGCATCGTGGCGCCGGTAGACCGCGGGGAGCAGGTTGTAGAGCCTCTCGGTCATGGTGTGGCCTCCAGAACCAGCGAACCGAACGCCAGGGCAGACGCGCTCAGCCAGCGTGCGCGCTCCCGGGGAGACAGGGCAGCCGGCGACCCGGACAGGGCCGCGCGGGCCGCGTGCGCCTCTCCGACCAGCGTGGAGCCCGCCGCCACGGCCTCGCTCGCGGCGCCCAGGACCTCGAAGGTCGACACCCCAGCTACGCCGCTGCCAACGGCCTCGATCTCCGAGAGGCTGACCGCCGCAGCCAGACGCGTCCGGGCGCCGGCAAAGCGCTCGACCAGCGCCGCCTCCACCGCCGACTGCACGGTGAGTGCCTCGTGGTCGGGGTGGACCCGGAGGCGGGCGAGCACATCGAAGGTGGTGACGGCGTCCGGCGTCAGAGCCACGACCGGGATGTCGTGGTCCGAAGCGGCGTCCAGGGCATCGGTCAGACGGTCGAGCAGTCCGTCTCCCGCGGGCGCCCAGGTCGCGTCGAGCACGGTGAGCGCGAGCGCCCGCGTGCGCATCCCAGCGGCCTCCAACACCACGTCGGTCAGGTGCGCCGAGCCCACGCCGGGGAAGGTCCGCGCAAAGGCGGCATGGTCCGCCGCACTCACGACCCGGCCGAGGCTGCGCAGGTCGTCCGGCACCTCGGCCTCCAGCCCCGCCACGTCGGTGCCCGTGCCGTCGTCCCCGCCGGACATGGCGGTGGCGACCTGCACACCCACGACCGAGCGGGGTGCCCCCTTCAGGCCGCCGATGCAGAGCGCGGGGACGTTGCCCTGCGCGCCTCCGCCGACCGACCAGGTGCCGGTGACGTTCGCCTGGCCCGCCGGGGGAACGGCGCCATGCACCCCATCACCGAACGCGATGGCGGCCTCTCCAGCGTCGTCGGTGACCAGGGCGTAGACCCGGTCTCGGGGTCCGGCGAAGAGCAGCCGATCGACCTGCCTCCACAGCACTCCGTCGACCCGCAGCCGCAGGCTCGACTCCCGGCCGGTGACGTTGCTGCCCGGCAGCTCTGCCGGGAGACCGGACGGTAGCGCGATGCGCTGGTTCGCAGAGCCGTCCGAGCTGCCGAGTGCCCCCGCCTGGGACGTGGCCTGCACCACCTCCACGACGTTGCCGTACAAGCGCGCGTCCGCGCGGACGTAGCTGTGGGTGAGCGCGTCGGCGAGCGTCAGGGTGAAGTGGTCACCCGGGGGGCCCAAGACGGTGACCCTGGTGCTGGCCTCCACCTGCACGCGCTCGGCGTGGATGCCGTCGGACAGGATCCAGACCGAGCCAGCGGCCAGGTCCTCGTGGACGTCGATCGTGGCCTGGACCGGGGAGGTGTCGACCTGCGGAGCGATGGTGAGGGGGGAGGGGTCGGTCCAGATGGTGACGTCTCGACGACTGGGAGTGAACGTCAACGCGCTCTGGAGCTTGATCGCCGTGGCGTATCCGGTGGTGTAGAGGTCGTTCTCGACACGCAGCTGCATTCCCATGCCTTCGACAACGTGGCTGGTGCCAGGAATCCCCAACAAGACAACTCGGAAAGAGCCAATGGGCAGGACGCCATCCAAGACGACTTCACTTCCCTTGATTTCAAGCTGCGTGTCGCTGTAGATGGCCTCATTCACCGGGTCCTTCACCGGCGCATTCCACCCAAACCAGCGCCCCCGCACCCGGAACACCGACAGCAGCGCGTCGCTGATCACGCCCGTAGGTTCCAGGTCCTCCGAGAATCCGATCCGCGTCGTCCCCGCCTGTTCGTCCGGCTCCACCGACGCCACGTACGGAGCCTCCTTCACCTCGGTGACGCCGTCCTCCGTCCACTCCGCCAGCAGCCGATCGCCGACCGAGATGCCGAGGCGGGCTCCCTGCGCGACCACCTGGGACACCTTCTCCCCTTCGCTCACCGCCTCTGCGAGGATGTCCTGGAACGTCCGAGCGATCAGCTGCCGCACCGACACCGGGTCCTGGACCTCGACCGGCGTGTCCTGGCGCACCTCATAGGTCTGGGACGCTCCCCCGGGAGTCCGCTCGGGATCGCTCTGCACGGTGCTGCCGGCCGGCACGACCGCGCTCCGCTGCAGCTTGCGCACGTCCACCGAGATCCAGCCTCTGGCAGCGAGCGGCGCGCGCCGGCGGAACCCCACGTGGTGCGCCAGGGCCAGCGCGGTCTCGGGCTGGGTGCAGGTGCCCAGGTACAGCTCGTTGGACAGGATCTCCTGGTAGACCGCCAGCACCTCGGCGGCAGAGGCCACCGCGTCCAGCAGGGCCACGCTGGGGTCCGACGGGTTTCCGGTGGCGAGCGCCGACAGGGGCCTGGAACCGGCGGCCAGCCCGTCGGGGATCGTGGTCGTGGACACCGCGCCGCGCATGCGCTCCAGCGTCTGCGCCCAGCTCGACAGCCGCCGGGGCAGCTGGGCCTGTCCGGGGAGGACCGGAGCAGGCACCGTGCTGTCGGTGCAGCCGCAGGCCTGGTGCGTCGAGGGATCCAGCAGCAGGTCGTCGCGGCTCATCGACCACCTCTCACGTCAAAGTGGATGCGTCCCAAGCGCAGGATCTCCAGCGGGCCGGGCTGGATGACCGAGGCGTCGCTGCCGCCCACCCGGCGAAAACGAGGCTCTGCGGCAGGCACGAGCCCACCCATGTCGTCCAGCTCCTCCTGGCGGAACAGACGTTGTACGCCTGGAACAGCCTCGGCCTGGGCGTACACCGCGCTGCGGTACAGGGGCTGACCGAAGGTGAACCGGTCGGGGTGGAACGCCCCCGGGGTGCCGTCCGCGCGCAAGCCCTCGGTGAAGCAGGCCTCCAGCTCGCGCGTCACCGCCTCCCGGGTCCAGGTCGGCTCCGCACAGACGACCAGCGCGATGTCGACCCACACATAGGCCGGAGACCCGACCACGAGCTCCTGGCCCATCATGCGACAGGGCTCCAGGAAGGCCTCGAGCTCCTGTGCAAATGCCTCGTCCACCCCGATGCCGCCCACACGATCGACGAGCAGCCGGATGGTGTCCCAGGGCATCGCGCCGAGTCGGGTGGCCCGGGCTCGCTGCACGAGCGGGTGGCGCTCGGCAAGGGTGGCGAGATCCGAGGGCAGGACTCCCCGAGCGAGCTCGCGGAATGCGTGGGGGGCCTCCCGCCTGGCGACGTCCGTGGACTCCGGGTCCGTGCCACCGAACGCAGCCAGGGGATTGCGCACGGCGGTGATGCCGGAGACGGACCGCATGGCGACCAGCGCGTCCAGACCGACGTTGCCGGCTGCCCCGTACGCGGTCCGCCCACTCGCCGTGAACGTACTGCCGCGGGTCGGCCGGGCCCCGAAGGTGTCGTCGCCGAACCGCAGCCGCGCCACGCCGCGCTCTTCTGTCTCGACGACAAAGTCCTGGCTGCTGTCCGCGCTGCCGATCAGCTCCAGCACGGGCGACCACAGCCCCTCCTCGGAAGAGAGACGAACCGCCGGGCGGGCCGTCGCCGGGTCGAGCTCGGCCGCCCGGGCCGCGGCGCGCTCTCGGGCATGGGGGTCCGCAGGCGCCACATGCGCGACGCGCCCCCCGAGCAGGCGAGGACGGAAGCTCGCATCTGCGGGGACCTGTTCCGGAGAGAGCTGGAAGTCGCCTGGAAGGCCTGCTTCCGCGAGCACCACATTGCCCAGGATCCTGGCTGTGGGCGTCCAGCTGCCCGTGCCATCGGCCACGCGCCCGACCGGCAGCGCGAAGGGCAGCGCGTCCTCTTCGTGCCAGTGCAGGACAAGGACGTCCTGGCCCAGCACCTCGTCCCGCACCCGCTCCGCGTCTCGATCCAGGCGCACAGGGTGGCGAAGCCGGGTGTCCGCGGCGCTGGTCAGACCGGTGAGCGGATCGACCACCTGCTCCAGGATGACGACATCCCCCAGCTTCAAGATGACGTCGTGCTCGGGAGTGGGGTCGGGATCGACGACGGTGGCGGTGCGGGCGCCCCGTGGCAGACAGCACGCCTCGTCCCCCCAGTCCCACGGCTCCAGCGCGTTTCGCTCCGAGCTGCACACCAGCTGCTCGAGGGTGGTGAACACCGTAGGGTGCTGGGACAGGGCGCGCTGCAGCGCTGCGGAGGTGAGCGGACCGGCCCCCGCGATGGTGGCTGGCAACACCTCCGTGCCCGCCGGAACCGTGGCCGACGTAGACGCGGTGAACGAGAGCCAGGTCCGCGCCTCGACCCCTTCGTGCAGGGGACGGTCGAGCCAGCGGGCGTGGCGGCTGACCGAGACGCGGCTGCGGGCGGTGTGGATGGTGGCTTCGCGCGCGACCGCATCCTGGTAGTAGGCGAGGCGGTCCGCGATGTAGGCGACGGACTCGACCAGCGCGACGCCCAGGTCGCCCTCGTGACGCTCGGTCCACTCGGGGAGCAGGGTGGCGAGCCGCCCGAGCATGAGGGCGCGGAAGTCCCCGTAGTCGCGAGCCAGCGTGTCGAGCTGGGGAGGCTGCTCCTGCGGCTCACCTCCAGCGCAGTCCTGATCGGTGTCGCACGCCCCCGAGGTGCACACCACCGAGAAGCGGAACGGGACCGAGCGAAGCACCGGATCCCAGCTGTCCCCCCGTGCCAGGAGCGTGTACGTGGAGTCGTCTCCCGCGCGATCGACGACCACCACAACGTCTTCGGCCGTGATCTCGGTCGCGAGGAACGAGAGCGTGGAAGCACCGACCGGCACGGACGACGACAGGGCCGACGCGTGCAGGACCCGGACGGCGCGCGCCCCGGGCTGGGCGTCCACTCGGACCATGGACCGGTCGACCGTGGTCGCCTTCACGCAGCGCGCGATCAGCACGCGCCCGCGATCGGCATCATCCATGGACGCCGCGTCCAGGACCTCGACCCACGCAAACGCATCCGGGCGGGATCCCTCGGCAATCGCGCGGACGGCGCTGAGTCGCGCCGGGTGGGTGCAGGCGAACGGACCAGCCATCAGCGACCCTCCGTGACCGAAGCCGTGCCGACGACGCCGTCGTGGAGCCGCCGGTAGGCCACGTCGACGCGGACCGCGCTCCCGTCGACCTCCACCGCCACACGGTCGATGATCAGCCGATCGGAGAATCGGGCCTGCAGCCCACCCCGCACGCTGTACTCGAGGGCCTGGGCCAACTCCGGGCCCGCCGGCTCGAAGACCAGCTGGTAGAGCCCGGTTCCCAGGTCGGGACGATTCACGCGCTCTCCGGGAAGGGTCAGCAGGACCTGGAGGACGAGACCCCGGAGGTGCTCTTCCATGGAGGACGTCGCGGTGCGGCCGTCAGAGCCGATCCGGTACGGAAACGGGAAAGACGTCATCGGACCTCCACCTTCGGAGCCGGCGGGGAAAAGGATGCCGGACCCTGCGCGACCTGCCCCGAGGCCTCGCCCACGGCAGAAGAGGTCCGCAACAGCACCGCCTTGCCGCCGATCCGGACCTTGTTCGCGGTCGCGACCTGACCGATCACGATGCACGGAGACGGGGTGCCAGCGACCGTGAACAGGCAGCCGCTGACCACGTGCTGATCGCCTTGGACCAGCACGAACGCTCCCTGGCTCTTGACCACGCGCTGAGAGGGCGCCCCGAGCTGGCCGGGGGACCCGTGTGGGCACTTCACTCCACGATCCTGGAGGAGGACCTCGCTCATACGCTCACCTCCAGATTGTCGCCGTTGATCGCCACGACATCGGACATGTCGATGGACGTGCGATCCGCGGTCAGCTGCAGCCTGCTGCCCTCCAGGCGAATGCTCACCTTGGACTCGGCGTCGCCCTGGTGGACGTCGATCTGCAGCCCTCCGTCCTGTTCACGAAAGACCAGCTGATACCCATGGATGGCCAACACGGCTGGAGGTGCTTCCGCCGGTCGCACCACAGACGGCGGGTGGCTGGGCTGGGTCGGGTGGCTCGGATCCCAGAAGCACCCGGTCCAGATCGGACGCGAGAGATCACCGGCTTCGAACTCGATCCAGACCTGTGCACCCACCGGCGGGACCAGCAGCAGGCCGACCTGATCTCCCGCGAACGGCAGGCACGGCTCCAGCCAGACCGGGGAGTCCTTGGGCAGCTCGGCCGAGTCGACCTGGATGCGTCCCAGACCATCGGGATCGTCGATGTTGCGCACGGTGGCCCGATACTTGCCGTACCTGTTGTCCGTCATGACGCCACCTGGCTGATCGTGGCTCCCACGCCGTCCCTGCCGACCTGCACGGACTGGGTCCAGGTGCCATGACGCAGGTCGTGCTCCACCCGCAGGACCCGCCACCAGCCGTCGGCGAGCCAGCCCAGGCCGCGGACCTGCACCTTCGTTCCGGCTCGCACGGGCCGCCCCAGCTGGGTCCCATCGACCCGGAGCATCGCCTCACCGACCCGCTGGGCGGACTGGTCCAGCAGCCTGGAGCCCGCCTTCCTGGGATCGCGGTGCTCGCCTGTACGCAACACGGAGGAGCGCACGAGCCGCTCGTGAGAAGACGCTGGAACTGCGGTGTCTCCTGCGATGCTCGGCGTCGACACCGACTGCGACTGCGACCCGTCCCAGGTGACCACGGTCTCGGCACGGTCGGGCTGGTAGGTCACCCGCTCCGCTGTGACGGCATCCCGGGACACCACGCCGGCAGACAGCACCACGTCCCGGTCCTCACGGTCGAGCTCGCCGGGGGTGCCGACCTGCGCGACCGTGAGCGGCCCCTGGGGGCGGAGGCGGACCTCCAGGCCGTGTTCAGCCGCGAGCTGGCGGACGAACTCCAGATCGGACTTCCGCTGCTGTCGGTGGCCTCTGACCGATGGCCCTACGGGGAACGAAACATCAGGACGAATGCCGATCGTGGCGTATCGGGCCAGGATCTGCTGGACGATCTCCAGATCGGACAGCTCGTCCCAGCTCCCTTCACTCGCTGGCGAGGCCTGACGGAGGCTCATCTGGTGCCCCAGGTCTTCACCGGTCACGACCAGCCGGTCCGCCCCGGTCGTGGACGGCAGGAGCTCGTGCCGGGTGACCACGCCGTGCAGCACGTACGTGGACCGACCCCGACTCCACACCCCGATCGACAGCCGCGAACCCACCTGGATGGAGGGCTCCTGCAGGAGCCGCCGGTCGAGCACGTCACTCGCGGAGCGGCCGGCGCGCAGCTCGAGCTGAAACGCACCGCGTCGAACCTCGTCGGACACGCTCACCCGCACCAACGCCCGTCCCACTCGGCCGGACACCGGCAACGGGGGCGGCCCCGACTGGTGCACCATCGCGATGAGCGACGGCAGGCGGACCAGACCACCGATCATCCGAGGCCTCCTGGCGTGGGCACGACCAGCTCGAAGCCAGCCTCGTCGTCGAGGGTGAGCGGGTCGAGCACCGCGTTGGCATCGCACAGCTGCCAGGCCTGCTCCGGATCACCGAGCGTGGCGTGGGCGACCCGATCGAGTCGATCCCCTCCCTCGGTCGTCACGACCCGAAGCCCCGCGCCGGCGGAGGCCGCCAGCTGCCTGCCGCGCGCGGGCAGGTACGCCACCTCGCGCCCATCCGCGAGGGTGACCGTGCGCGAGGCGACCCCCGCATAGCGGTGACCAGAGCCCTTCATCGCCCACCTCCACTGTTGTCCACCACCGTCGCCGCGAAGGCCTCCAGACGGGCCTGGTGGGCCAGGAACAGCCCGTTGACGGGGTCAGAAGCTCCGACATCAGACGGCCGCAGCACCCGCAGCCCGAACGATGCGCGCGCCCGCGTCGGGTTGAGGTTGGCGTCCCACGCCTCCTCGACGACCGAGAGCGACTCCAGGTAGACCGGGAGGACCCGTCGCTCTCCCCACACGAAGAGCAGCGGCGGGCGCCCGATGGGCGCAAGCTCGAGCACGCCTGCAGACATGGCAGCCAGGCTGACCGCGTAGTCCTGGAGGTCCGGGTACAAGAGCAGCTCCAGGAGCGCGAGCTGGCCGTGCAGGCCGCGCTTCTCCACGTTCGGATCCCCTGCCCCGAGGGCGTCGGTGGCGTCCAGCTCGGCCTCGAACGACAGGGTCTCGACTGGAGGCCCAGGGAGCGTGGGACCGTCACCACCCGCATCCGCGGCCCCTGCAGGGGTCAGGCTGCGATTGAGCGTCCGCGGGTTGAACTGGAAGCGCACCACCCGCGGCGGCGAGGCCTGCTGGACCAGGGCGCCGCGCACGACGCGCGGCCTCATCGGCGAGTCAGTCACGCTTCCCTCCACCATCCAGCGCCCGAACGAGGGCCACGGCCGCCTGGGATCCGACCGCCGCCGGCCCCGAAGGAGAGCCAGGCAGCGTCGCGGACGCCGTTGGCACCGCCCGCGCCGTGGCTTCCGGGAGCCCCTCCGAGAGCAGCTCGCCCAGGCGGGTCTCGAAGCTCCACGCGGCGATCTCCTGCTCCCTGGCAGTCAGACCTCGGAACTCCAGCTCTCCGATGGACACCTCGATCACGACCACCCCCGAAGTGCTGCCGGCGCCGGCCGGCCCAGCTTGTCCAGCTCCATGCGCGCCGCGCGAGAGAGGTGCCGCATGCAGACGGGCGCCCCTCCAGAAGCCGCGAGAAACGCCGCGTTCAAGGCGATGTTCCGGATACTGCCTCCCGAGACGGGCAAGGCGGCCAGCCGATCGAGATCGAGCTGGGCGGTCGGCAGGTCCTCCGGGAACACCCGGCTCCAGATCTGCCTGCGCTCCGCCGCGTCGGGGAACTCGAACGGCACGATGAACCGGATGCGCCGCAGGAAGGCATCGTCGATGGCGCCCCGCATGTTGGTCGTGAGCACGGCCAGGCCCCGGTACGCCTCGAGCCGCTGCAGCAGGTAGCCGACCTCGACGTTGGCATAGCGGTCGTGGCTGTCCCGCACTTCGGTGCGCTTGCCGAACAACGCGTCGGCCTCGTCGAAGAGGAGCACCGCACCGGAGCCATCCGCGCCGTCGAAGATGCGTCGCAGGTTCTTCTCGGTCTCACCGATGTACTTCGAGACCACCGCCGAGACGTCGACTCGGAACAGGTCGACCCCGAGCTCCGACGCCACGACCTCTGCGGCGAGCGTCTTGCCGGTTCCACTCTGACCGTGAAACAGGGCGGCAATGCCCAGACCTCGTGCGCTCCGCGCCGCAAAGCCCCAGCGCTGGTACACGGTCAGTCGGTGTCGGACCTGGTCGGTGAGCTCGCGCAGCAGCCGATCGGCCTCGGCGGACACCACCAGGTGCTCCCGGCGGCCCCGGACGTCGATCCGGCGCGCCAGTGGCTCCAGCGCCGGCCGCGCGGCACGCCTTGCCCGACGCCACAGGGCCGGACCACTCAGGTCCTCCACGCGAGCTTGCCGGGCCAAGGCGGAGATCTGGGTCGTGCCCAGCTCGAACGTGCTCGCCAGGCCCGGCGCCTCCTCACCGAGCGCGTCGAGACCAGACAACGCGGTGGACCACAGCGCCTCCCGCTCGACCGGTCCGGCGCGACGCACATCCACCCGCGCCCAGGTCGCCCCCTCGGAACCGGGGTCTTCGACGGGATGGGCGGTGCAGAGCAGGACCGGCGCGTGCAGGCGAAGCGCGAGTGCGAGCGCCGGGCGCGGAGGCGCGGTGAGCGGGTCTGTGTGCTCGATGACCAGCAACGAGCGCAGCAGTCCACACTCCCGGTCCAGGAGCTGCGCCAGCCGGTACCTGGCGTCGGGATCGGACGGCACGTCCGTGGCGTCGAGCCCGATCGCGTTGCGGCCGAGGAGCATCGCAGTCACGGCCGCGCTCTCGATCCGCTCGCCGCGGTCGGACCCCACGAGCTGGGCCGGACCGGGAGCCGCCCCCTCCAGGTGCTCACAGATCTGCTCGGCGGCCGCACGGGCGGAGTCCGAGACCAGCCCAGTCCCGCTCAGGACCTGGACCCTGCTGGCCACCTCCGCACCGAGGGCCGGCCGGCCGAGCAGGTGGTGGAGCATCCGCTCCGGCAGGTGGAGGACGTGATCCGCATCCCGCTCGACCAGGGCGTACCGACGCAGGGGAGCGACCGGCAGCAGCCGATCCCAGGTGCCGCCATCCAGAAGCTGGAGCGCCAGGCGCTCGTCGGGTCCTGGCCGCAGTCCGGGGTGGCGCTCCGCGAGGGCCTCCCGGGCATGGGGAAGGGTCTGACACGCCGCGCACAGCAGGAGGACATCGCGGTCGAACGGCTCCAGGCCGAACGCCTCGGCCAGCTCGTCGAGCTGCTCCACCCGCTCCGGGCGATCCGCCGCCGCCGACGCGTCGGTCAACAGCCGCACGACCCATTCACATGCCTCGTGAAGCGGCACGGCGTCGGGTGCAGACCGGCGGGGTACGTCGTTCACGGCGTCGTGACCAGCGGACCCGTGAAGCCGGAGCCATCGTGGGTGAGCAGGCTCTCGGCGCCGTCCACCTCGACCCTGGCCAGGTAGCTGGTGGCCGCCGTCAGTGCGGTCGCAGGGAACGTCAGCGATGATCCGTCGCTCTCGGTCTCGAGCAGGAAGCGCTCCGAGCCATCCGTCTTCACCAGGGCCAACGTCACTTTCTGCCCAGCGGCCACGGCGGGAGTGATGCCGATCGTGATCTCGGCAGACGTCACCGACGAGACCGTGATCTCAGGCCGGATCACCACGGGCAGGGGGTTGGAGCTGGGCCCGTCGTGGTTCGCGGGAGGATCCCCCATGCTCTCGTAGTGCACGACCCGCACGGGCACGATGCCGGCGCGAAGGCCACTCACCGTGGCAAGGTCCAGCATGAGGGTGGTGTCGGACAGGCCGGTCAAGGAGGTGTGCTCGACGTCTCCGAGTCGCACGGCGGTCACGGAGCCGCGCAGGTTCGTGCCCAGCAGGCGCACCTCGCTCGACCCGGTGATCGGACCGGACGGCGCGTCTGCGTCTTCCGCCTGGCGGAGGACGGGCCGCCTGAAGGGCACGACGTAGGACAGCACCTTCTGCACTGGTGTGGACGCCCCAGGAGCGTGAGCTGGCTCCACGACCACGGCGCCGGCCCGCAAGACCGCACTGGCCACCATGGCGGTGTTGGAGAACGCCCCCCACAAGCGCGTCAGGTCCTCGATGCTCATCGGCTCGAGCGTGAGTCGCACCCGGTCCTTCGTGTCGGCCAGATCGCTGGTGGCTAGTGGACTGCCCCCGCCCAGAGAGCTCAGGGTGTCGCCGATGATCCCGCTGGTCAGCACCGGTCGACGATGCATCGCGACCAGCGCACTGGCGAGCATGCGCTCTGGCTCGAACTTCTCGGCGTCACCGTGGGCAGACAGCAGATAGAGCAGATCCAGCGCGACTCTCGGCCGCTGCCGCAGGGCGCCGGACTCGTTGCGCGTCGGCAGGTCCCGGGTCCGCTGCGCCATGTTCGGCGCGACATGGAACAGGAACACGTTCAGCTTGGGCGCGGTGGAGCCGTCGACGTCGGCGGGGTGCTTGGTCGTCACCGTGGCGCCGGACACGTCGGCTGTGACCTGCTCCGAGATCACATGAGCCAGCACAGCGGTGACGGTGCCGACCGCGAGTGTGTTGCTCATCGCCCCCTCCGCTCGTCGAAGTAGGCGTCGATGGTGGTGCTGCGGACCCGACGCGCAGAGGTCCGTCGAGGGGCAGGCTGGGACAGTGGGGCGTTCACCACCAATCGACCGATGTCGATGCGCACGGTCTGACCGGTGGGCGCTTCAGCGGTGCGCTCCCGCTCTGCCGACTGGGGGACGGCGGGCGCTGGAGGGACAGTGCGCATGGCGGGCTCGAGCACGGACGAGACCAGCGGGGGAGCAGGATGGTCCACCCGGTCGGGCACATCGGGGGCGGGTGACGGCGCGGCAGCCGATGTCGAGGGTTCCAGCGGTGGGCTCGGGCGCGCTCGGTGAACGCGCTGCTCGGAGACCGCACCGTCGGGCGCCGGCTCCGCAGACCTGGAACCAGGGGGGACCGGACTGACGGCGGTGGCGTCCTGACCCTGGGTGGGCCCCCTCTCCTGGACCGGGGAGCGGGGCTGCGTCGGGCGCGAGGGCGACTCCGGAAGCACGGCCGGCATGACGACCGAGCGGGGCTCCAGACGGGGAGCGGTCTCGAGGGCAGGCTGCCGCACGTGATCCCGCGGGGCGGTTCGCGCCGGCACAGCGGCGGGAGGAGCCGACGGACGCGGCACGGGCCGCTCGGTGACGCGCTCGAACGACTCCCCAGGGACGTCGGTCGCCGCGAGGGTCTCGAGGGGCGTGACGGGCGGGCGCAGACCCCGATCATCGGTGCCTCGCGCCCTGGCGAGGAGCCGGTCGGCGAAGCTCATCGCGCCCCCAGCAGCGACAGGTAGAGCTCGCGCCGGGCCGCGGACATGTCCAGGATCTCCGCCTCGGACCAGCCAAACCTCGAAGCCAGCTGCACCACGTCGCTGGCGAGGGCGCGCGCTCGCCGGCCCACCTCGGTCCACACGAAGGACGACACGTCCAGGGTCAAGCTGGCCAGCTCGCCGCACGACGCGCACCGGGTCTGGATCGTGACCTCGGAGAACGGGTCCAGCACCGCCAGGTGCTCGGCCCCAGCCTGCAGTACCTCGGTCGGAAGCACGTCCGGGTCTGCGTGCTCGCCTTCGAATCGCACATCCACGATGCACGCCCGGACCAGCGACTGGCCATCGACTGCGCGGAGCACATCCTGTGTGGTCACCGGTCGCAGGCGGACCGACCAGGCCCCCTGCTGGAGCGTGCCCTGCTCGGCGGATCGGGCAGCAGCGACATAGCGGGACGCCGAGAGCCGCATCTCGATGCCCTCTCCGCACGTGCTGCACGGACCGTGGGCCTCGAACCGGTCGCCGAACGTCTGTCCATAGACCCGCAGCAACGTGGCGTCCCGCTCACCCAGGGGCCAGTGGAGCGCGTCATGTCCAGCCAGGCTCAGGAGGACAAGAGCGCGCTCCGCCGGCAAGGCGTCGCGCCCATGATCCCAGGCATGAAGCATGGTCTTGGAGGACCACGACTCGGATGGTCCGGCGGGACCAGCACTCATCAGGCTTCCGGCTCTTCAAACGACGGCTCGGAGGGTTCCTTGACCTCGTAGTCGCGCTCCCAGCCCTCGTTCTCGAGCTTGATCATCTGGATGAGCACGGCATTGCCCGACGCGTCCAGCTCCGCCATGGCCTGGAACTCGGACACCCAGCACCGGTACACCCGGTACGCCAGGGCCAGCTGGCCAGCCTCGTTGTGGACCTCGATGATGATGTCCTTGCGGAAGTCCCGCAGCGACACTTCGCTGCCCGCGCCCGAGCCGACGTTCCAGACCTTGTTGGCCCACTGCTCGAAGGCCGTGTCGTGGGTGACTCCCCGCTCCAGGGTGATCGCGTCGAACGAGATCTGGCCCGGAGAGCGGTTCGCCGTGGACGGATCGCCACCGGAGCGATGTTCCACGACCTCGACGGTGCGCTTGAGCGGGCTGACCTTGCTGATCCCAGCAACGTACCGTCCGTCCCAGCGCACCCTGAACTTGAAGTTCTTGTACGGATCCAGGCGATCGGAATTCTCGACAAACTGTGCCATCGCGGTCTCCTAGAGGCTCATGCGCCGGGGGCGATCTGCTGGATTCGAAGGATCACGAACTCCGCCGGCTTGAGCGGCGCGAATCCGACCAGGATGTTGACCACACCGGCATCGATGTCCGCCTGGGTCGTGGTCTCGCTGTCGCACTTGACGAAGTACGCCTGACTCGCAGAGGTGCCCTGGAACGCACCCTGGCGGAACAGGCCGTGCATGTAGGCACCGATGCTCAGCCGGATCTGCGACCACAGCGGCTCATCGTTGGGCTCGAACACCACCCACTGAGTTCCGCGATACAGCGCCTCCTCGATCATCAGTGCCAGGCGGCGAACCGGAACGTACTTCCACTCGGAAGCCAGACGATCGGACCCGACGAGCGTCCGGGATCCCCACACCACGCGGCCCGCACCGGGAAGGCTTCGCAGCACGTTCAGACCCGATGGATTGATGGCGCCCTGCTCGGCATCCGTGAGGGTCTCGGTCAGGTCGCGAGCCGGACGGAGCGTGACCTCGAGACCCGCCGGCGCTTTCCACACTCCTCGGCTCGCATCATTTCTGGCGATGGCACCTGCGACCACGCCACAAGGTGCGAAGTCCGCCAGGCGACCCTCATCGAGAGGATCGGCCACCCGAACCCACGGCCAGTACATCGCGCCATTCTTGCTGTTGAGCCCCAGCGTGCTGTACTTGGCAGCCGCATTCCCCGCACTCCACGAGGGGTCTCCGTCCACGATGGCAAACGCCCGGTTGTTCTCGCAGAACGTGAGCGCGGCAGCCCAGGTGGCGGCGGACACCGGCGTGTCGAACTGCGCGGGGGGCAGGCACAGCATGTTGAAGATATCCGCCTTGGCAAGCGCGTAGATCCCCGTGTGACCGCCCTCGGAGCCCAGCAGCTCATCATCGGAGTACGTGCCGTCCGCGCCACTGGTGAGCGTGACGTCGGACACCACCGGCATGCGCTCGCCCGCAGCGACGGTCCCGGAGATGGTGGCGTGAACCAGGGATGAGGCCTCGGCCAGCACCGTCACGATGTTGCGCGTGGTGTGGAGGGTGAGGTTCCGGTGGACCTCGGAGCGCACGACGTTGCCGTTCCCGTCCACCTCCTCCACCGTCAAGTTGAAGCCGTCAGAGACCGAGCTGGCCCCCGTGGCCACGTCCACAGAGAACCGAAGCTGGTTGCCCCAGGCTCCGGAGCTGACCGCAGTGAGGGTGACCGTCTCCGTGCCAGCCACGGAGTCGACGCCGATCGAGTTCGAGCCTTCGTTGTAGGTGCCGGCGGGGAGCGCCGCGCTGGAGCCAGCGGTGCCGGTCATCGTGACCTTGCCTCCGTCTACGGTGGACAGCAGCGACGCGAGCGTCGAGTTGTCGTCCGCCACGGCGATCGCCGACAACGGCTCACCGTCGGCGGTGAACGTGATGTCGTAGGTGCCCGCGGACGGTGCAGCGATCACCGCACTCAGCGTCTTGTCTGCGTGGGTGAACCGCACCCCCTGCGTCACCGTCTGCGCGGCCGATGCCGCAGAGGCGGAGCCATCGCCGGCAACACGGACGATCATCGCCTGGCTGCCGCCGTTCTGGAAGTACTGCTGCACGGCGTAGGTCATCGGGCTGCTCGCCCAGAGTCCACCGAACGCACGCTCGAACTCCCCGTAGCTGGAGACGATCGTGGGGCTGTTCGTCGGTCCGCGCAGGGCCGCGCCGACGAACGCCGTCAAGGATGTGGACACTCCACCGATGGAGCGAGCCTGACTCGGCACCTCTTCGACATAGACGCCAGGGTACGACGGCGTGACTGGCATTGGTTCTCCTGCGCAGATCAGCATCGACCAGCCCCACCGAGGTGGCTGGCAAATGAGAGGACTACCCGCAGTACGGGGACTTGGGTCAGCAGGAAGGTGTCTCGGCCGGACATGACCATCAAGTCCGGGCGGTATTCAATTTTGTTCTGCAAAATAGGAAAACTCGAGTACGCAGAGCGATCCGCGACCCATGCAGCTGACCCGGGTTTCCCGATTTCAGGAAAGTCGCGAGGACCTGCTACACCATCGACTTCAGCAGCTCGAGCATGGCCGTGACGCTGTCCGCCTCGCTGACACAGCGAGCGAGCTCGTTGGGTACGCACCCGTCTCGGGAAGCCCCGGGCAGGCTCACGTATTGGGGTCCTTTGGCGGTCTGCAGGCGCAGGACCACGTCCACCCCCCCTGGGAGCGCGCGGGTCGCCGTCGCGAGCTGTCGCGCTGCGTCAGCGAGCTGCTCTCCCGCACCGTGTGCACCTCCACAGCTGGACGCTCCTCCGCCTCGAACGCGAAGAAGCTCCGAGGTGAACCCACTTCGGGGTGCGCGCGCCACGACCTTCTGCGCCGTCTGGGGATCCATGCGGGCGAGGGTGGCCAGGTTGGACGCGTTGAGGTCATTCTTGGCGGCGACCGCTCGACCGACGCGATGCTCCCCTCGCACGGCTTCCAGCTCACGGTCGATCCTGCGCCGCACGCTCGCCAACGACTCCGGAGCGACGGCAGCGACTCCGTCCAGCACCGCATGCAAGTGAGGATCACGGCGTCCACGCCCAGGGTGACCTTGCGCCTCGCGGAGGTGGGCGATGTGACGAGCAGCCACCCGGAAGAGCCCACCATTCCTCGAATCCGGGAACCCCAGCGCCGCCCCGAGCGACCGGAGCGCGCCGAGCCGGGGCGGCGGCAGCTCTTCCCCAGACCACAGGCTGAGGACCACGCGCGGATCCTGCTGATACCTGGCGCACCAGCTCCGAGCCTGAGCCTGTCCCTCGGCACACGGAGGCCCGAGCAGGGCGACCATCCACCAGCCCGCGACCTCATCGAAGTCGGCGTGCGGGAGCGCCTCGGCACTCCCCCACCGCTGGGCGGCCTCACAGAGAACCGCCCAAAGATCACCACCGATACCGCCTTCGGTCACCGCCCGCCCCGAGCATCGGCCAGTGGAGTACCACGCGAATGTGGTCCCCCGAAACCAGAGGTTCAACAGGAGGGCAGAACGGAGGCGATACGCGGTGGATTCGCCCCGCCCCCGCGACCGTGTCACGACCGGCCTTACGAGCTCGCGGCGCGAGTCGCGCGACCCCTGCTACCCTCCCCCACGCACCCCGGAGCCCACCATGACCAAGTTCGAGTACCTCGTCGTCTACATGGAGAACGACCGCATCCTCACCGCCAACGGCCACTGGCAGGGGCTGGTCGATCGCGGGGAGGAGGGGGATGTCGACTCCTGCCCGTCGCTGTTCGAGTACCTCGAGGAGGCCGGCGCCCAGGGCTGGGAGATGGTGGCGCTCGACCCCGAGGACAAGGGCTCGGCCCAGCTCTACTTCAAGCGCACCCACCACGGCCGGTAGACGCCGCGGACCGCTCGACTCCCAGCGAAGGCCCCAGCCCGCTCACTTCAGCTTGTCCTCGAGCGCGTCGTACAGGTACTGCCGGAAGGGCGGCTGGCTCTGGAAGTTGGCCGCGGAGGCCAGGTACTTGCTGAGCCCGTCGTGGTCGGCCAGGCGGACCACCTCGTGCAGATCCCCCATGCGCATCTGGGTCATCAGCCCAGCCTCCGACTCGGGGAGGCTCTTGGCGAGCTCGACGATCGGCTCCCGGTGCTCCTCGGCGTACTCGAGGGTGTTCACCCAGCCCTCCATCGACGCTGCGACCTTCAGACCCTCCTGCTCCGCACCCACCGTCGAGAGTCTGGCTCCCATGGTGATCCCCTTGTCGTCCGCGTGAGCCGAGATCGCCGAGCCCGCGCTCTCCCACCAGCCCTCGATCTCGTGTTCCACCTTCTTCAGCGCCTTGTCGTCCTCGTCGCTCATCGCGCTGTAGCGGAGCACGCTGTACACCCACTCGGCGACGTCCTCGGCGTGATCGGCGTGCTCGGAGACCGACGCATACACGGTGCGCCCGGTGATCGAGCTGATGACGGACCGCTCGAACGCAGGGATGTCGGACTTCATCGCCGAACGCAGCTCCTCGATCCGCGCCGCGTTCCCCTGCAGCTGCGGCTCCTCCAGCTCCGGGGCGACACCGCTCGCCCCCGCGGCAGCGCCGACCACCGCTGCCGTGACTTCGCTGCCCTGCTCCTTCGACCGAGACATGAGGCTCCCTCGCCTGGGTTGCACAGCGCCGCCTCAGAAGGGAGGAGGCACGCTGGTTGTACGCAACCCCGGCCGCCCGCTCGACTCACATCTCGCTCACCGAAACGACCCAGCTCGAACGCCGCCTTTCGCGGACACCCCGTCCCTCAGCGCCCGCCGGCCCCGAACCGGGCCAGCTGACAGAGCTCGGCCTCGCCCGCCGCATCTCGCGTCACCAGCCCGCGCGCGATCAGCCCGTCGAGGTCGTCCATCGCGCGGCAGGCTCGGCGGGTGGCGTCGTCCCAGCCCAGCAGGGCATCCAGCGAGCGGTGACGCGCCACGCGATCGACCGCACTGGCGAGCTCGGAAGGGCGGGCGACGAGGCGGCGAAGCAGGGCCTCGGGTCCGAGGAGCTGGAGGCGAGCCGCGAGCCACACCACAGCGAGCGGGGCCGTGCCCACCGCATCGAGCAGCGGGGCGACCCGCCGCGGATCGGCGGCGCAGCCACGCACCCGCAGCAGGGCCAGGGCGCCCTCGCGGGTCAGGGGCGGCACCCGCCACACCCGGAAGCCCGGCGGCGCCGCACCTCGGGAGACGACCAGGACCCGGGTCGGACAGGCCTCGACGATGGCGTCCATGACTCCATCCGCGTGGTCGTACACCCAGGCGGTCCCCGCATCGGTCGGCGGGGTCCCCCGGTCCAGCAGGCCATCCCAGAAGCCCAGCTCGCCGGTCAGGCGGGAGGCGAAGGCCGCCGCCACGCTGGTCGTGCCCACGCCCGGGGTTCCGACCAGCGCCAGCCGGGTGTGGCCACCCCGCCAGGCGAGCTCCAGCTGGCGCAGCAGGGGCTCGCGCTCGAGCAGGGGCACCGGGGGCAAGGGCCTCGGGCCAAGCTCCACGATCGGCTCGGGTGCAGCCTCGACGGTCACATCCAGCAGGGCATAGCCCCGACCGCGCACGGTCTTGAGGTGCTCGGCGGCAGGACCCAGGCGGCGACGCAGGCGAGAGACCGCGTTCTCGACCGCGCGGGTCACGACCGCGACCGGGTAGCCCCACACCTCCTGCAGCAGGACCTCGCGGGAGACGGGCTCCCCGTCGGCGCGGGCCAGCCGGTCCAGCAGGGCGACCTCGTTGCCGGACAGATCGCCGGGCTCGGCGGCCTCCCCACCCAGCTCGGCGCGCTCCAGGTCGACCACGATCCCGCCGAAGATCAGCCGACTCACGCACTCGCCCGGGGCATCAGGCGATCGATGGCCAGGCGGTGCAGGCCCACGACCCCGTCCGGCACGCTCCAGTCGCAAGGTCCGGCCGGTTCGTGCAGGTGCACCACCACATGAGCCACGCTGGTGAGGGCATCCTCGGGCGCGAGCGGCCCCGAGCGCCAGGCCTCGGGCACGGTCTCGGCGAGGTCCTGCCAGGTCGCATCCACCACGCGCTGCTCGCCCTGGAGTGCAGCCACCGCCGCCAGCCAGGGTGCCGTGACCGCCCAGCGCACCGTGTCCTGCTGCGCCTTCGCCGCCGTCGTGTCCGTCTCGAGCTCGTGCAGCACGTCGGCGGCCTGCCCGGCGAGCGCCCGCAGGAAGGCCTCGGCCCCCTCCACGCGCAGGGCGCCGAACAGCCGTCCGCCCTCGCGCAGGCTGTGCGACGCCTGCTTCAGCCCGGCCAGCGCCTCGTCCATGCGACCGCCCCGCCAGGCCAGCTCGGCCGCGGTCTGGAACAGGCTCGCCGACGTCGACGGGAGCTCGTCCGCCACCGCCACGCAGCGCCGCGCCGCCTCCAGCTCCTCGGCCACCGCCGTCCAGTCCTGACCGGCATCCGCCAGGGCACGGGCGCGGGCCAGCCGACAGCGCACCTCCTGCTCGGCGTGGCCGGTCTCCCGGGCCAGGCGCAGCGCCTCGTCCACCCGGCCCGGCGCGCTCGACGACAGCAGCAGCTCCACCTGCAGCGCGCGGAGCCCGTGCTCACGTGCCAGGGAGATCGCCTGTTCTCGCAGGGTATCGACCGCGCCGACCCCCGACTCCACCGCCGCCAGCAGGGCCTCGACCCGCACCTGCGGATCCCCGTCGCCGGTCGCCGCGAGGGCCTCCTCCACCGCCTGTCGCGCGTCGTCGGTCCGACCGTCCAGCACCCACGCCCGAGCCTGGGCCGCCCGCAGCGCCGCCCGCAGGACCGGAGGCGGCTCCAGCTCCAGGGCCTCGGCGTAGCGATCGCAGCGCAGCCGACGGCACACATGCCGACCGAGCACCGCGTCGATCCCCAGGGCGACCACCGCGGCCGACTCCGCGTCGGACCGGGCGCACGCGTGCTCGAAGGCCCGGTGCAGGTCCTCCAGGTGACGGTGCAGGCGGGCGGGAGCACGGCGCAGGCCCTGGTCGCCGGGATCCCGCCAGGCCGCCCGGGCACGCTCGACAAAGTGGGCCGTGTGGCGGGCGCGCACCTGCCCGCGGGGGTCCTGCTCGTGCAGGCGCTCCCGGGCCCACGCGCGGATCGGGACCAGCAGCTTCACCCGGTGCCCCTCGACCGGGACCAGCCAGGAGTGGCGCACCAGCAGCCCCAGGGTGTCCAGCAGCGAGCGCCCCGGATCCACCACCGCCTCGGCGTCGTCCACGTCGATCGGCCCGCTGAACACCCCGCAGCCGGCCAGCACCGTGCGGGCGTACGGATCGAGTAGATCCCAGGACCAACGCAGGGTCTCCTCGAGACAGGTCTGCCGGTTCGCCCGCCCGCCGTCCGCCCGACGCAGGGACATGACCAGCGCCTCCACCACCTCCAGCACCCGATCGGCGTGGGTGGCGGCCAGCCCGCTCGCGGCGAGCTCGATGGCGAGGGGCAGGCCGTCCAGCCAGGCCACCAGCGGCTCGACCAGCTCGGCCGGCGGGGGCTCGGACGCCGCCTCCTCCAGGCGGTAGCGCAGCAGGGTGCGCGACTGATCCGGGTCCAGCGTCGTCACCTGCACGAGGTGCTCGCCCGCGACCTGCAGGCCGATCCGCGACGTGGCGACGACCCGCAGCTCGGGCACCGCCGCGAGCCACAAGGCGACCGCCTCGGCCACCGCGTCCACCGCCTGCTCGCAGTTGTCGAGCACCAGCACCCGGTCCTGGCCGACCATCGCCGCGCCCAGCTGCTTGGCCACCCCGACCGCCGAGCCGCCGCGCACCTCCGGGTGCACCCGGTCGGCCACGGTCCGCACGACATCATCGAGGGTACGGCAGGCGGCCAGATCGCAGACCACCACGTCCTGACCCGTGGCGCGCAGGTTCCACGCGTGGGCGAGCGCCAGGTGGGTCTTGCCCACACCGCCCGGCCCGGTGAGCGTGACCAGGCGCGCCGGCCAGCGCGTGAGCTCGGCGAGCAGGTCCGGGCGGGGGATCCGCTGCGCCGGAAGCGGCGGCAGGGCATGCCAGACCTCGGGGGCTGCCTCGGGCACGACGACCGCGTAGCCCCGGCCATGCACCGTGCGGAGCACCTGCGGATCGGAAGGATCGACCTCGATCTTCTTGCGGAGCCGGCCGATCAGCATCTCGACCGCGCCGCGAGAGACCGGCTCCTCCCACGCCTCCTCGGCCAGCGCATCCCAGGCCACCGGCTCCTCGGCGGCGCAGAGCACGAGCAGCGCCGTGCGCTCCCGGTCGGTGAGCCGCACCTGCTCCTGCCCCAGGTGCACCCGGCCCCAGAGGAGGTCGACGGTGCGATCGGGCAGGTGCAGGACGGTGACGGGTGCGTTCATGGGCTCATGCTAGCGCGAGGAGGCGGGATTCCGCCCAGCGAGGACGCGCGCTCCCATGAGCAGAGCCCATCCGGCGCCCGCGGACGGTCGCAGCCGTTCGCACCTGCCCACACGGGTGTGGGATCCCCTCGCGAGCCCGCTCAGCGCTCGAACAGCTCGCCGAGCTCCAGATAGACGTCGTCCTCCAGGGCCCAAGCCACCTGCCCCGGGACCGACCGGGTCCGCTTGCGCAGCTCCGTGAGCACGTTCATCGCGTCGCGGTGCTGCACGATCGCGGAGTCGGTGCAGTCCGCTCCCCAGGCCAGCTCCACGGTGAAGGTCCGGACCTCGATCTGGTTCTGGTTCGTCGTCCGCGACGTCTGCTTCACCGAGCGGATCTCGTCGTAGCGCAGGACCCGCAGGTAGCTCCCGTCGAACAGCAGCCACCGGGACGCGAAGGTGCACGGCCCCCAGGTCTCCGTGCCGGCGGCGAGGTCCTGGTCGACCTCGAGCTGCACCGCGGCGGGATCACCCAGTCGCGGCAGCTCCTTCAGGGTCGGCAGCTTCTCCGGGCGGAGGGCGGCGTCGAAGTTCAGCCCGGCCCAGGCCGCGGCTCCCAGCAGCACGACCCCGAGCACCACCGACACGATGATCGTCTCCCGCATCGACAGGCCCTCCCCACCGGGCGCCAGGTCCAGCAGGGTGATCACCCACAGCACGGCGAGCACCAGCGCGGAGCCCACGAACACGAGGACCGCGCCCCAGGCGTGCCGCTCGTA
>CALATR010000384.1 GCA_937891875.1 uncultured Pseudomonadota bacterium
GCCGTCGTTCGGGGTGACGGTGACCTGCCAGCGCTCCCCCTTGTCGGTGGCGCTCGACAGCACCGTCGCGGTCGACTGGCTGGTCGCGGCGCCGTCCCGGGTCCACGCGTAGGTCAGGCTGACCGGGTCGCCGTCCAGATCCGCGCCTTCTGCGGTGACGACGAGATCATCGGTGGACTTGGGCACGTCGGGCGCGATGGAGCCCGTCACCGTCGGCGGCGTGTTCTGCACCGTCACCGACGTGGTCACCGCCGGTCCCGAGTCGGAGCCGTCGGTAGGCGTGACCGTGACCTCCCAGACCTGGCCCCGGGCGGTGTCGGCGGCGGGCACCGTGGCGCCGGACACGTCGCTGGGCTGGCCGTTGACCGTCCAGCTGTAGCCGTAGGTGACGGGATCGGCGTTCTGGTCGAAGCTCTCCTCCACGATTCGGGCGACGAGGTCGTCCGCGGTCGTGGGCTCGGCGGGCTCGATGGCGACCGTCGGGGCCTCGGGGGGCGTGTTGCACGCGGCGAGTGCGAGCGCGCCCAGGGCGAGGGTCAGGGGGGATGAACGGCGCATGTGGCCTCCTCGGCCCCGATCCTAGCTCCCAGGAGCGAGCCTGCCTTTGCGTCGGTCTGGCGCAGGTTCGCATGATCCGGCGACCCCCGGGCCCCGCGCTGCCGACCCGCGCTACGGTGTCGCGGTGCACGCGCTCCTGCCGACGCTGGCCGCTCTCCTGCTCGCCGCGGCGCCCGCCTCCGCCGCCGAGCCGCTCTGGCGGTATGTGACCAGCGATGATGGGCTTCAGAGCGAGCACCTCGACGACGTGGCCCAGAGTCCGGACGGCTCGCTGTGGGTGGGCAGTCACACCGGCGTGTGGCGCTGGGACGGCGAGCGGGCGATCCGCGCGGACGGCGGGGCGATCCGCCACCGGGTCACCCGCGTCGAGGTCGCCGGCGACGGGCAAGTCTTCGCGCTGACCGAGTACGGGACGCTCCACCACGTGCGCGGGGCGAGCGCGCCGGTGGTGTCGGATGCGCTCGGCGGGGTCCAGGACCTCAACGTCGACGATGACGGCGTGCTGTACGTGCTCGCCGGGGATGTGCTGTGGCGGCGGGAGGGGGCGAGGTTCGCGCAGACCTCGGTGCAGGTGCCCGAGGGATCGCGGGTACTGCGGGACATGCCAGGCAGGGACTGGCTGATCGGCACGCCTCGCGCCTGGTGGCGGACGACCGCGGGCGCGCCCGAGGAGCTGCTGCGGCAGCACAACCCGTGGGACGGCGTGGTCGACGAGGACGGCAGCTACTGGCTCGGTGACGGGCTCGGACGGGTGGTGCACCTGTCGCCGGACGGCGAGGCGCTGTGGCACACCAAGGCCGCGTCCCGGGTCATGGGCATGGTGCTGCGCGAGGGCGTGCTGTGGGTCGCCTGCGCGAGCGATCTGCTGCGCATCGGGCCGGGCCACGATCTCGAAGTATGGGGGATCGAGGAAGACTTCCGCCATGGCGGCCGGGTGCTGGTCGACCACGAGTCGAGCCTGTGGGTCGCGACCTTTCGTGGCCTCGCCCAGCTCGCCGAGCCCGACGCGCGCCTGTGGACCCGGCGCGATGGGCTGCCGGGCGAGGCCGTGCGCTTCGTCGAGCGCGTCGACGGCCGGGTCTGGGTGTCCACCTGGCACGGCCTCGGCTGGGTCGACCTGCCCGACCGGGGGCTCGCCAGCGCGTCCACCCACAGCGACCGTGCGCCGTGGGTGAAGGGCGACGGCTGTGCGGACGTCACCGGCCGGCTGTGGACCCACCAGGAGTCCACCGAGGCCGGCCCGGTCGAGATCCTCGCGCTGGACACCTCCGGCGGGGAGGTCGCGTTCCCGGTCGCGTCCCCGTCCTTCCTGCTCGAGGGCTGTGCGCGCGCGGCGGATGGCAGCGTCTGGTTGTCGGCGGGGAACGACGTGTTTCGTGCGCTCGGCGAGGGCCCGCCCGCCCGGGTGGCCGCCTGGCCGATGGACCCGATGGGCGCCTACCGTGTCCTGCACGAGGATCCGACCGGACGCCTGTGGGCCGGCTCCGGGGCCACCATCTGCCACGCGGCACTGGACGACGGGGTCGTCGGTAGCTGGACCTGCGAGCGCCTTCCCGGCGCCGCTGGCGTTCGCGACATCCAGGGCTTCGCGGATGGCGGCGTCTGGGTGACGAGCCAGGACTCCGGGGTGCTCCGACGGGGAGATGACGGCGTCTGGGAACCGATCGCCGACGTGGACTTGCTGCCCGGCACCTACCTGGCCGGCCTGGCGCCTTCCCCCCGCGGCGGGGTGTGGATCACCGGTCACGCCGCGGTCGTGCGGGTCGAGCCCACGGCCGACGGGTTCGTGGTCCAGGAAGAGCTGGCGGCCTGGCTCGGTCACCTCGTGTCCGGCTCGACCGACATCCACGAGGATCCCGACGGCACCCTGTGGGTCGCCTCCCTGGGCGGGCTCGTGCACGTGCCGCCGAGCGCCCGCTTCCCGCCGACCGATCCCCCCCGCGTCGCGCTCACCCAGGCGCTGGTCGACGGGGCGCCCACCGAGGGGGACCGGCTGGACCTGCCCCGCGCCGATGCCCACGTCTCCCTGCGCTTCTCCGCCACGTCCTACCGGGCGCCGCGCCTGCTGCGCTACCGCATGCGGGTCGACGGCGGTCGCTGGTCGCCCCCGACCGACCAGACCCTGTTCTCGTTTGCCGATCTCGCGCCGGGCGCCCACCAGATCGAGGTCGCCGCCACCCTCGACGGCGAGCGCTGGACGACGCCGCCCACCTCGGTCCATCTCGCCGTGCCGCGCCCCTGGTATGGCCGCTGGGAGCTGTGGGCCGCGGTCGTCGCGGTCGTGCTCGGCGTGATCATAGGCGTGCTGCGCCTGCGATTCGCCACTCAGCTCCGGATCGAGCGCCTGCGCACCCGCATCGCCATGGACCTCCACGACGAGGTCGGCGCGGGGCTGGGCTCGGTCGCGCTCCTGGGGGGGCTGGTCGGCCGGGGAGGTCTGCCCGAGCCGGCCAGCCGCGAGGTCGGCGGACGCATCGCTCGCACCGCCACCGCGCTCTCGACCTCCCTGCGCGCCATCGTGTGGTCTCTGCGCCCGGACTCCGCTCACCTGGCTGCACTTGGCAGCCACCTCGGCGAGCGCGCCCGCGCCATCCTCCCCGAGCTCGACCGCGCGGGCCGCCTCGAGCTCGACCTGCCCGATGAGGCCGCCGGTCGCGCCATGGTCGATCTGGAGGTGCTGCGGGCGGTCCAGCTCGCCGGCCTCGAGGCGCTGCACAACGTCGCTCGCCACGCCGAGGCCTCCTGGGCCCGCCTTGCGCTCGTGCGGGAGGACGCCCGAAGCTGGAGCTTGATCGTAGAAGATGACGGCAAGGGGATCCCTGACGACCCCGACACCCCCACCGACGGGGGCAACGGTCTGCCCTCGCTCCGCGCGCGCGCCGAGTCCATCGGCGCGCGCGTCACCCTGACCCGACGCCCCGAGGGCGGCACCCGGGTCCGACTTCGGTTCCATCCCCGCCGGGGGTGGCTTGGAGGCTGGCGATGAGCCTGCGGATCGCGATCGTGGAGGACAGCGCCGAGTTCCGGCAGACCGTCGAGCTGGTCCTGTCGCACACCGATGGGTTCGAGCTCGCTGCGAGCTTCGGCAGCGTCGAGGCCCTCCGCGCGGCGCTGGCGGACCCGCGGAGCATGGCCGGGGCGTGGTCGGTGGTGCTCATGGATCTCGACCTGCCCGGCGAGAGTGGCATCGAGGGGATCCGGGCGGTGAAGGCGCGTCATCCCGGGGTGGCCGTGCTCGTCTGCACCGTGTTCGAGGACCCGGGCACCATCGTGCAGGCCGTGACCGCAGGCGCCGATGGCTACGTGCTCAAGGGCGAGTCTCTGGAGTCCCTGCTGGAGCAGCTGCAGGTGGTGGCCGACGGGGGCTCGAGCCTGTCCACCAACGTGGCCCGGGCGCTGGTCGAGGTGGTGCGGCGGACGGCCATCGACGAGGGACCCGCCCCCGCGCGCCTCAACCTGTCCGGTCGAGAGCGCGACGTGCTCCGCTGCCTGGTGCGTGGCTCGTCCTACCACGCGACCGCCGATGAGCTGGGCGTGAGCGTGCACACCGTGCGAACCCACATCCGCTCGCTCTACAAGAAGCTCCAGGTGCAGAACGTGGCCGAGGCGGTGAGCAAGGCCGTGCGCGACCGGCTGATCTGAGGCTGGGTCACGGCCTCGCGCCGACCCCCTCGCCGGATCGTGCGAAGTGAGGGAGCTCCGGGATCGCCCTAGCTTGGCGGCACATCCTCACCCCGGAGGTCCCTGTGGGACAGAGCTACCGCAAGCGTTCGAGCGCCCCCGCCGCCCCCCCGACCAGCTCCGACTGCGGCCCGATGTACCGGCTCCAGGGGCGCAGCATGCTGCCTGGCAAGATCGTGCTGTCTTCGCCGGGAACCGCCGGATCGACCACCGACGTCAAGATCCTCGGGGAGTTCGAGGCCCAGCAGGGCGACGACGTCCTCACCGAGGATCGGCTGCACGAGGGCACCGTGACCAAGGGCGGCCCCGGTCGAGCCTACGCCGCCTTCGACGTGCCCAAGGACGCGGCCCAGGCGGACGTGTTCAACACCTACCTGTCCACGGGTCCCGGGGTGCTGGTCGGCGACAAGGGCGAGCTGCAGCAGCTCTCCGACGAGGAGGCCGCCGCCCGCTGCGCGCAGATCAAGGAGGCGGACGGCGCGCTCATGGAGAAGCAGGACGAGGAGGACAAGGCGGCGCGGCTGGAGGCCGGTCTCTTCGAGGACGAGCAGCACGCCAACATCCCGGCCCAGGGCAGCGTCGAGGAGGCGGTCGGCGAGGCGACTCTGTACCTCTATGACAACGACGCGACCGCGCTCCGAGCCCTGCTGGAGAAGCACGCGGACGACAAGCAGTTCCGCAAGCGCCTGCGCCAGGACAGCCGCGGCATGATGGACGTCATGGCGGACGAGGGCAACGAAGAAGTGGCTCGCATCCTCAAGGATCACGGGATCTGGCGCAAGGACGACTCCAAGCGCTTCAAGGCCCGCTTCGATCAGGCGCACCCGACTCACTGACTGTCGGGCCGCTGTCAGCACGCAAGCGCCGCGATCGCGGTACCGTCGCGGCGGTGGAGGGAGCATGCGCGCGGCGATCACACTCGGCCTGGGCCTCATGCTGGCGGGCTGCCCGACAGACCCCGACGAGACCGAGACGGACGGGCTCGACACGGACACGGACTCGGACACGGACTCCGACTCGGACAGCGACTCGGACTCGGACAGCGACTCGGACTCGGACAGCGACACCGAGCCGGACCCGTGGCCGCTGGCGTTCGGGCGCTGGGGCGAGCCGGAGCTGACGTTGACCCTGGACAGACCCGAGGAAGGGCGGGGCATCTACCTCCCCGACGTGCAGGCGACCTACAGCGACGTCGACTGGGACGCGCTGGACCGGCTGTACATCCCCGCCGGGCACTACCCGTTCATCCGGATCGGCAACCTGCCTGAGCGCACCGCGGAGCGCCCGCTGATCATCACCAACCAGGGTGGGCAGGTGCGGGTCGGCGGCCTCGACCACTACTACCTCCTCGCGCTGGGCGGGGGCAGCCACTGGGTGCTCACCGGGCGCTACGACCCCGAGTCGGCGACGGGCGACGTGGGCTTCCCGGGGCACTGGGGCGGGGCGTATGCCGACAGTGCGGGTACATACGGCATCCTGGTCGACGACGACTACGTGCGGGAGGGCAACAGCGGCCTGGCGGTGGGCAGCCGGGCGACCGCCTTCGAGGTCGAGTTCATCGAGGTCCGGGAGGTCGGGTTCGCGGGCATGACGCTCAAGACCGACGACGCCGAGGACTTCGTCATGCGCGACGTCACCGTGCACGACACCTACGTGCACGACACCCTGTCCGAGGGGGTCTACATCGGCAGCACCCAGTCCCAGCCCCAGCACCCGATCGAGAACCTCGTGCTGCACAACAACCGCTTCGTGCGCACCGGCACCGAGGCCGTGCAGGTGGGGCAGATCGGCGACGGGCTGGAGCTGCACCACAACGTCTTCGGGCCGTCGGCCATCCACTGGAAAGACAGCTTCCAGGCCTATCAGGACGGAAACCTGCAGCTGGGCCTGCGCTACGGCGACGCGCGCGTGCACCACAACGTCTTCATCGGCGCGGGCGGCAACGTGTGGGGGATCTTCCTCGCTGACATCGCCGGCGATCCCCGCGGCGACGCGACGCTGGAGCTGCACGACAACGTGGTGTGGGGGACCCGCAGCCTGTTCGCCTACCTCAACAACACCTCGCACCCGGGACGCACCATCCGCATCGCCGACAACCGGTTCGCCGGCTGGTCCTTCCAGCGCGACGAGCTGGGCACCGGCGCAACCGCCTTCCCACACCTGCTGCGCTGCTTCGCGCCCCAGCCGGTCGCCTTCGAGGACAACCGGATCGCGCCGACCGATCGCAACGTCATCAACACCCTCGCTGACGGCAACGGCACTGACGGCAGCATCACCGGGTCGGGCAACGTGGTGGAGGCGGTCGCTCCGCTGGCCTTCATCGACAGCGGCGTGTCCGACGACTTCGACTGGCTGAAGCTCGAGGTGTGGGCGGCGAGCGCGAGCCGCGGCGATGGGGCCCCGGTCGCCTACGAGCGCGACGACATCGCGTTGGTCGCCGGGGTGCCGTACCGCTGCACCCTGGACGTGTGCGCGGGCGGGCGGAACCCGGCGGAGACCCCCGACGACTGGGAGGCGATGGACGCGTTCCCCGACGACCTGCGGATCCGCGCGGGAACGGCGCACGAGGGCACCGGGCTGGCCTACTGAGGTTGGCTGGGGGACGGCGCTGCGCCCCGCGTCACGGCCACACCCCGGTGCGCGAAGCGAGAAAACCTGCGCTCGGGGAACGCTGCCCGAACGGTCGTTCGACAGGTGACGGGTACTGGTACGGACTCAATGAATATCGATATCATCGGAAACATCGTCTCAGGGCGTTCCTCAGATAACTGAGGTACTTGGCGCAATTTTGATGGCTTTTTCTAAAGCAGCCTCGAAATCAGTGCGATACGCATCGCGGACCTTGTCCCCCCTTGTTCAGGTCGATGTAAGAAAACGGCGCGCCCACTCCCGGGCTCGTCCGGCGCCGGCCTGCTTCGCCCCC
>CALATR010000385.1 GCA_937891875.1 uncultured Pseudomonadota bacterium
GTAGGTTGCGCTCATGGCCCATTAGATCACGAGGATCGACGGCAGTCGATCCTGGTAGGTGGGCCTTTGCAGCACAGGCTGCTAGTCGCAGGTGCCTGGGCCAGGGGTCTTGCAGGTGGTCTCGGGCAGGGCCCAGCGGTCCTCGCCGTCGGGGGCGCCGTAGATGGACACGGCGATGTCGTGCACGGTCGGCGCCGCGGTCTTGCGGGGCTGCACCGCGGCCACCCGCTGGGTCATGCGGCGGGCCTCCTTCCACGCGGGGGCCTGCTCCAGGGCGGACTCGGCGTGGGCGCGGGCGCCCTGGCGCAGCTGCCAGGCGTTGCTGGGGTCCTCCTGGGCGCGGTCCAGGTAGTAGCGGGCGAGGGCCACGTTGGTGAGTGCGGACAGCCGCCCGGGCTCGAGGCGACCGGGGTCGGGCATGCCCACGCCATAGGCGAGGTTGTCGCTGATGTAGTCGAGCTGGAGGTCGAGGTCGTCGCCCAGGTGGGCCTCGGCGCTCTGGGACAGGGCAGCGAGGGCGGTGATCGCGTCCCAGTGGGTGTAGCGACAGGCGGCGGCCGCCCGGGCGAGCTCGGCGGTGGAGGCGGACATCCGGTACACCGAGCCGCGCTTGGTCTCCGACATCAACAGGTCGTCGCCGTGCACGTGGGGGATGCCGAGCGCGTGCAGCACCTCGTGGGCGACCGCGACCCCCTCCTCGGCGACGTCCCACGCGGGGTCGTGGCCGGGGTGGGCGGCCTGATCGGCAATGATCAGGTTTCGACCTGGAAGATACGCGCGTCCGACGTCTTCCATCTCCGCGTCCCAGGCCACGGCGAGCTGGGTCTGGGCGGTGAAGCCGATCCGCAGCGCGCGGTCGGCGCCCTTGACGGGGTGGGGTGCGCTGGGGTCGCGGTGGACCCGGATCGGGCGGGCGGACAGGGTCTCGAGCAGGCCGGACAGGTCGTCGACGCCCTCGGGGGACTCGAAGGTCTCGTGCTGGACCACGCGCAGCTCGATGCCGGCGTCGGTGAGCAGGGCGTTGGCCCGGGAGACCGCGCGGCCGGCGACCTGCTTCCAGTCGTCCTCGCCGTAGAAGGCGCGGTAGTCGTCGTCCGCCGCCAGCACGACCGGGATCTCGATGGTGTCGGTCGCCTCGCGCCAGACCGGGGCGCGCAGGGGCTCGACGGCGAGGGAGATGGTCTCCTGCAGCGAGACCTCGGGCATGCTGATGAAGCGGTTGGGCTCGTCCCCGCGGACCTGGAACACGCTGATCGGGCCCTCGGTGTGCCAGGTGTATCGGGCGCGGAGCACGTCTCCGTCCAGCGCGTACTCGGTCGTGTCCAGCACCGGGTAGTGGCCGCCGACCAGGTAGACCTCGCCGTCATCGCGCTCGACCCGGGCGCTGTCGGGGCGCCAGGACAGCTCGACCTTGACCAGCGTCGTGATGGGCGAGCCGCGCAGGGCGTCGACCGCGCGCTCGTCGAGGGCGGGGAGGAACAGGGCGCGGTGGCCGTGGGACTCGTACAGCGCGTGCCAGATCACGGCCTGCACGGTCGAGTCGGGGAGCGGTCCCTCGGCGGTCTCGATGACCACCGCCACGGTCTCGCCCGTCGCGAGGGCCGGAGTCGCGACTCCCAGGAAGACGAGGATCGCAGCCAGGAATCGAGCGATGCGGAGGAGCGGGCTCATGCCGGATCCTCCAGGTCGGTCGGGCCGTCCGGGTAGACCGCGCGGGCGTCTCCCCCGTCCTGCACCCAGGCGCCCAGGTGCCCGCCGTAGGGGTCGGCGATGCCGATGTCGATGACCTGCAGGCGTCCGCCGCAGCGGCTCGCGATGTGGCCGTCCCGGCGGGTGGTGTGGCCGACGACCATGCGTTGTACGCCCAGGGAGCCCAGGGCCTCGGACAGCTCGCTGCAGGCGGTGGGCTCGGGGTCGTTGACGTAGCCGCGGTACCACAGGGGCCCGTTCGGCCCGAGGAAGATCCCCTGGGCCGGGCCCTGCAGCTGGCCGGTGAGGCTCTGGTGCACGCCGACGTTGATCGGGGCGAGCCCTTCCGTGGCCAGGGCGGCGCGGATGCCCCCGTGCACGAAGACCGTGTCGCCGACGATGGCGGCGGCGGGCCTTGCGCGCAGCCACTGGCCGTGCTCACCTTCCGGACCCAGCGCCTGCTTGCGGGCCGCCTCGCCCCCGTACGCGGCGATGTCGCCCTCGTGCACGTAGCGCCAGTCGCCGGTGAGGTTCATCGCCTCGTGGTTGCCCAGGAGCGCGACCACCTGTCCGCCCGTCTTCGGCGCCTCGGCCTGCAGGCGCTTCAACAGCTCGATGAGGGCCCCGCTGTCGGGACCGCGATCGGTGATGTCGCCGGTCTGCACGAACACCGTGTCCCCGCCGGTCCAGCGTCCCTCGGCGTCGGTGACCCCCGCGAGGTGCAGGGTTGCAACGGCATTGTCGAGGTCGCCGTGCAGGTCGCCCACCGCCACCACGCGCCCGGGCGGCTGAATGCGCACCACCGCCTGCGGGGTCTCGACCACCTTCGGTGCCGTCGAGGACTCGCTCGTCGGCGCTGCGGCAGATTTCTCGGCCTCGGGGCTCATGGCCTCGGCCTTCGGATCCGACTCCCCTGCCGGCGCGCCCTGGACCGGGGTCGCCTCCACACGCGTGCACCCGGCGAGCGCCAGAGTGGTCAGCAGCAGTGTGATGAGAGTCGAGGGCA
>CALATR010000386.1 GCA_937891875.1 uncultured Pseudomonadota bacterium
CCGGGTCCTTGTAGGCCTTGGTCCCCTTGGGGCGCTCCTCGGCGAGCCCGGCCAGCTCGGCCTCGAACCAGGGCTGCACCAGCTCGGCGGTGCGCTCCATGCCGGCGTCCAGGCACAGGGCGCCGACGAGGGCCTCGGTGGCGTCCTCCAGCTTGGCGGCCTGATGCTGCACGTTCTCCTTGCGCGCGCCCGCGCCGACCCGCAGCACGTGGCCCAGCCCCAGCTCGCGGCCGATCCGGGCGAGGGGCTCGGCGGAGATGAGGCGGTGCTTCTGGCGCGACAGGATCGCCTCGTTCGCCTTGGGGAAGCGCCGGTAGAGCGTGCGCGCGATGATCGCGTCCACGACCGCATCCCCAAGGAACTCGAGCCGCTCGTAGTCGTCGCCCCCGTTCTCGTTGGCCCACGAGCTGTGGGTGAGTGCGGTGCGCAGCAGGTCGGCGTTGGCGAAGCGGTGACCGATGCGCTCCTGCAGGAGGTCCAGCAGAGCCTCGTGCTCGGCGGCGTCCAGCGGCGCGGGAATGCCGTCCTCGTCGGACTCGGCTTCGACGTCGGGCGCGGCCTGGGTGACCTCGGACGCGCTCACGGGTGGACCTCCGCGCCGCTACGACCGGACAGCGCGTGCTCCGGGATCCACGTGTGCAGGGCGCGCTGAATCCATGCCCCGCCCAGCACCCGGTCGCCCTCGTAGAACACGACCGCCTGACCCGGCGCCACAGCGAGCACCGGCTCGTGAAAGCGAACGGAGAAGCTACCGTCCTGACCGTCCACATCCACGCTGCACGGGGTCAGCCCGCCGTTGTGGCGCACCCGGGCGAGCACCGTGCGATCGGGGTCGGGGCGATCGAACCAGGTCGCGCGGCTCGCCTGCAGGCCCCGGTGCTCGAGGCGGTTCTTCGGCGCCACGACAACGCGCTTGGTCTCGGGCTCGATGCGCAGGACGTAGGCGGGAAATCCGAGCGCCACACCCAGCCCGCGCCGCTGGCCGACGGTGTAGCGCACGTAGCCATCGTGGTAGCCGAGCACCCGCCCGGCCTCGTCGACGATCTCGCCGGCGGTGTCGGCCTCGGGGCGCTGCTCGGCGATGAAGCGGGCGTGGTCGCCCTCGGGGAGGAAGCACACGTCCTGGGACTCGGCCTTCTCCGCGGTCAGCAGGTCGAACCGTCGCGCGTGCTCGCGCACCTCGGCCTTGGTCATGCCGCCGAGCGGAAACCAGGTCCGCTCCAGCGCCATGGGCGTCATCGGGAACAGGAAGTAGGTCTGATCCTTGTGGGCGTCGACCGCGCGGTGCAGCGCGCCATCCTCGATGCGGGCGTAGTGTCCGGTCGCCAGGTGGGTCGCGCCCAGCGCCATGGCCCGCGCCAGCAGCACCTTGAACTTGAGCACCCCGTTGCACTGGATGCACGGGTTGGGGGTGCGGCCGGCCAGGTAGGTGTCGGTGAGGTCGTCGATCACGGCCTTCTGGAAGGCCTCGCGCAGGTTCATCACGTAGAACGGGATCCCCAGACGGTCCGCGACGCGCCGGGCGTCGATCGCGTCGTCGAGCCCGCAGCAGGTGCCAGGCTCACTGCCCGGCGCCGCGTCGTGCAGCTTCATGTGCACGCCGATCACCTCATGGCCCTGCTCGACGAGCAGAGCTGCGGTCACCGAGCTGTCCACACCGCCGCTCATGGCGACGACGACCCGCGCCACGCACACCTCCGAGCCGGGCCTGTATCGTCGTCGGGGCGGGGGATGCTACAACCCGGGCACCACCGGAGCATCCGTGGACCTGCCCACTCCCCTGCCCCTCCTGCTCGCCCTGTCGCCCGCCCTGGTCGCGATCGCGCTCGCCCTGTCGACGCGCAAGATCGTGTGGTCGCTGCTCGCGGGGGTCGTCGCGGGCGCCATTGTCGCGCACCTCGACCAGGTGGTCACGGGCCAGGTGTTCGACGCCACGACCACCTTCGTCGCGGTGCTGGTCGACGCGGTCGTCCCCGGATTGTCGAGCTTCGACGTCAATCTCGACGGCAAGGGCAGCCTGCTCTTCGGCACGGTCGAGGGCGACCTGTCCACGCTGGACACCTCCCACCTGGTAATCACGGCGTTCAGCCTGCTGGTCGCGGGCATGGTCGGGGTCCTGGGCCGCTCGGGCGCCACCCGCGCGCTGGTCCGGCTGGTGGAGGGCCTGGCCCGCGGACCGCGCGGTGCGATGGTGTCGGCGTGGATCGCAGGCGGGCTCGTCTTCTTCGACGACTACGCCAACTGCCTGGTCGTCGGCAGCTCCATGGGTCCGCTGTTCGACCGCTTCCGGGTCAGCCGGGCCAAGCTCGCCTACATCGTCGACAGCACCGCGGCGCCGGTGGCGTCGCTGGCGCTGGTGAGCACCTGGGTCGGCTACGAGGTGGGCCTGCTCGGGGACGAGCTGCTCAAGGCCGGCTCCGACGCCCCGGCGTTCACGGTGTTCCTCGAGGCCCTGCCCTACCGCTTCTACGGCTTCATCACCCTGGCGATGGTCGGTGCGGTCGCCTTCTCGGGCAAGGACTTCGGCCCCATGCTCGCCGCCGAGCGCGTGGCCCGCCGTGCCACCCGGCCCCAGGCCGAGCAGGACGAGCCGCGCACGACCAGCCCCTGGGTCGCCGTCATCACCGTCGGTGGCCTGCTGGTGGTCACGTTCACCTACCTGATCGCCAACGGCACCCTCGCGGTGGCCAAGGGCCGAGGCTTCTTCGAAGCGCTCTTCGGAACTGCCTTCTTCGACGTCATCGGCTCGGCGGATCCCTTCGCCGCCATGTTCTGGGGCAGCCTCGTGGCGCTGGCGCTCGCGGTGGGGCTCGCGGTCAGCACCGGGGCGATGCAGGCGCGGTTCGTGGGGATCGGCATCTGGCGCGGCATGCTGCCCGTCGTCGAGGCGCTGGGCGTGCTCTTCCTGGCCTGGGCGCTCGGCAACGCGATGGCGCGCACCGGCGCTGCGGACGCCCTGTCCGAGCTGGTCGCGCCCACCGACACCGTCGTCTACGAGGGGGTACCGCTGGAGCTGTCCTGGCACGCGGTGGACGAGGGGCGGCGGGGCACGGTCGAGGTGGTGGACGTGGGCGGCGAGGTCGTCTACAGCGAGATCCTCCACCAGGTCGCCTCCGGTCCGGGGCGCACGGTCTGGGACGGCGAGCTCGCGGACGGCACCATGGCCGGGCTCGGCAACTACCAGCTGCGGGTCGACGTCGTCGACAAGGACGGCGAGGCGGTCAAGGTCCTCGTGCGCGGGCAGGACCGCTTCCCCGCCTGGCTGCTCCCCGCGGTGGTGTTCCTCGTCGCCGCAGGCACCGCCTTTGCCACCGGCACCAGCTTCGGCACCATGGGCATCCTCATCCCCCTGGCCGTGCCCCTGGGGGTGTGGCTGGAAGCCGGCGATCCAGGCCCGATCCTGCTCGGCAGCGTCGCAGCCGTCCTCGCCGGCGCCATCCTCGGCGACCACGCCTCTCCCATCTCCGACACCACCGTGCTCTCCGCGCTGGGCGCAGGCGTCGACCTCGTCACCCACGTGCGCACCCAGCTCCCCTACGCCCTGCTCGCCGGCTTCCTGTCCATCGTCGCCGGCTACGTGCCCGCCGGCCTCGGCGTCAGCCCCTGGATCCTGGTGCCGATCGGCTGCGCGCTCGCGATCCTGGCGGTGTGGGTGTTTGGCCGCAGACCCGAGCCCCCGAGCCTGACCGAGGGCGGGAGGTCGAAGGACGAGGACCTGCTGCACCGGGAGATCGAGGAGGTCGACGAGTACGAGCGGGTGTGAGCGGCGGATGTCCCCGCGCCCACCCTCAGCCGTTAGAGCCCGCTCCCTGCGATGACCGCCCGGAGACCGCATGCGCCGTGCCGACAAGGCCGAGAAGATCGGAGAGATCCTCGATCATCTCTACCCTGAGACGCCCATCCCCCTGGACCACGTCGACCCCTTCACCCTGCTGGTCGCGGTGGTCCTCTCGGCCCAGACCACCGACAAGAAGGTGAACGAGATCACGCCGGCGTTGTTCGCGGCGGCGCCGACTCCGCAGGCGATGGCTGGGCTGTCGGTCGACGAGATCAAGCACCACATCCGCCAGATCGGCCTGACCAACATGAAGGCGAAGAACCTGCACGGGCTCGCCAACCAGCTGGTGGACGACCACGACGGCATCGTGCCCAACACCTTCGAGGCGCTGGAGGCCCTGCCCGGGGTCGGACACAAGACCGCGAGCGTCGTCATGGCCCAGGCCTTCGGCCACCCGGCGTTTCCGGTCGACACCCACATCCACCGCCTGGCGGATCGCTGGGGCCTGTCGGACGGCAAGAACGTCGCCAAGACCGAGCGCGACCTCAAGGCCGTCTTCCCCCCCGAGACCTGGAACGCCCGCCACCTGCAGATCATCTTCTTCGGCCGGGAGCACTGCCCGGCGCTCTACCACGACCTCGCCCAGTGCCCGATCTGCTCGTGGGCCGCGACGAAGAAGCGGATCGCGGAGGAGGAGAAGGCGAACCTGGAGAGGCGGGGAAAGGGGCGGAAGAAGGGGAAGAAGTAGGGGAAGAAGCAGGCGCGGCACGGCAGGGGGCGTTCGAGCCTCGATGCGCCGCTCGGCACAGAGACCCAGAGGCACCGAG
>CALATR010000387.1 GCA_937891875.1 uncultured Pseudomonadota bacterium
CCGGCACCCAGGCCAGCTACCTGACCCTCTTCGACGGCGACCACGACAAGGTCGAGGCGCTGGACCAGAAGGTCGCCGAGAAGTGCGGCTTCGAAAGCAGCTTTGCGGTCACGGGCCAGACGTATCCGCGCAAGGTCGACCACGAGGTCGTCAGCGCGCTCGGCAGCTTCGGCGCGACCGCCCACAAGATTGCGACCGACATCCGGCTGCTCGCCAACCTCAAGGAGGTCGAGGAGCCCTTCGGCAAGAAGCAGATCGGCAGCTCCGCCATGGCGTACAAGCGCAACCCCATGCGCAGCGAGCGCGTCTGCGCCCTGGCCCGCCACCTCATCACCCTGCCCCAGAACTCGGCGAACACCGCGGCGGTGCAGTGGATGGAGCGCACGCTGGACGACTCCGCCAACCGCCGGGTCACCCTCGGCGAGGCCTTCCTCACCGCCGACGGCATCCTCGAGACCCTGCTCAACGTGACCGCCGGCCTCGTCGTCTACCCCAAGGTCATCGCCCGCCGCGTCGCCAGCGAGCTGCCCTTCATGGCGACCGAGAACCTCATCATGGCCATGGTCCGCCGCGGCGCCGACCGCCAGGAGGTCCACGAGGCCATCCGGGTGCACAGCATGGCCGCCGCCAGCGTGGTCAAGGAGGAGGGCGGCGAGAACGACCTGGTCGAGCGGGTCCGCAACGACCCCTACTTCGCCCCCATCCACGGCGACATCGACAGCCTGCTCGACCCGAGCACCTTCGTCGGCCGGGCCCCGCAGCAGGTGCGCGCGTTCCTCACCCGCGAGGTCGAGCCCGCGCTCGCGAGCGTGGACGTGGCGGAGGCGGGGAGCCTGAGGGTGTGAGGGGCTGACTCGACGTGCCCAGGGGTTGGAGGATCGGAAGGGCGGAGGGGAGGGACTCACCCCCACCACGAAGGCACGAAGTCACGGAGGGCCACGGAGGTCGGACGGGAGCGGTCAGCGCGCGGAGGGTGCTTCTCCCGGTGGTGGCCTCGAGGACGTGCAGACTCCGGCGGGACCTGGCGCCCGTCCTCTCGGTCGGGTCGCCGAGATCAGAGTCTGAGAGGCACGTTCTCCAGCAGGAACGCCCTCTACCAGTCACGCTCCACTCCACGGGGCGCCGACCCGCGCCACGCACCGCCGCTCCCCTCTCCGTGGCCCTCTGCGCCTCCGTGCCTTCGTGGTGGGGGCGTGCGTCTCCCCTCCGGCCCTCCGGCCATCTTCCCCATCACCCCACACGCCCAGCCCAGCCCAGCCCCGCGCTCACCGCTGGGCCACGACCCGCGGCAGGCGCAGCGGATCGACGGCGCGGCCGTGGACCCAGACGCCGAAGTGCAGGTGCGGTCCGGTCGCTCTGCCGGTCATGCCGGACAGGCCGATGCGCTCGCCCGCGCGGACCCGCTCGCCGGTCTGGGTGTGCAGGTCGCGGAGGTGGCAGTAGGCGGTGCGCAGGCCGTCGTCGTGGAGCAGCACGACGTGGTTGCCGTTGAGGGGGTCGTCGGAGGCGCGGTCGACCACCCCGTCCGCCGCCGCCAGCACCGGCGTGCCCTCGGCGACCGCGATGTCGACGCCGTTGTGGAAGCGCTCGTGCAGGAGGATGGGGTGGCGCCGCCAGCCGAAGCCCGAGCTGACCCGGGCATCGTGGGCGATCGGCCACACGACGGAGCGACCGACGAGCACCGGCAGCGGGAACGCCCCGGCCGGAAGGATGGCTTCGACCTGCTGGATCGACGGACGACGCCCCGCGTGCACCGCCCGTCCGACCGCCTCGACGTGCCCCCAGGGCACCTGGGTGAGCACGACCGCCCAGGTCACGACCGCCACCGTCCAGCGGGTGCGGGTCCGGCCGACCGACTGGGACGCCGCCGCCACCCCACCCACCGCGAGCGCGCCGCCCACGGTCAGACCCAGCAGCCCGGCCCCGGTGACGAGCCAGCCGCCGCGCGCGTTCAGGTCAAAGGCGTGAGTGACGTGCAGATAGAGCGACTCGTGGAGCAGCGCGAGCACGAGTGAGGCGGCGAGGGCGAACAGACCAGCGGCCGCCAGGGCCTGGCTCGCTCCGGCGAGCGCCCGAATCCCACCCCGGACGACCAGCGAGCCCACTGCGCGCGCCAGGCGAATGCAACGAATCCACACGGCAGATCTCCCCTCGATTGCACGAGCCCCTCCCCGGAGAGCCGGGGGCGGACCCCGAGCGGTCCCACCCGTTCACTGTGCAGCATCGATGCCAGCGATCGCTACCGCCGCCGGCGCCCCACCAGCACGAGGCCGAGCAGACCGAGGAGCCAGGGCACCCCAGCCCCGCCGCTCGCACAGCCACAGCCCGACAGGGAGCTCGGCCGCTCCGGATCGCGGGGCTCCGGGCCGGGCTCGGGCACGGTTGCCGTGCGCATGCCGTCGAACCGGACCCGGTAGGCGTAGGGGAAGCGCTCCTGGCTGTGGGGCGAGATCCAGGCGTCGGTCCACGCGCCCACCGCGATGTAGGCCCGGTGCACGTCGCCATCGACGGTCAGGTCGACGCTGGCCTCGTGGTCGACGAACTCGAAGGGCACGTACTCGACCGCTCCGTCGGGTCGGACCACCACCAGCCGCGCCCCGAAGAACGCGTCGTGGCCGACCTCGTTGGTGGGCTCGCCGCGGAGCTCGAACGTGTAGGTCCCGTCCGCCGGCACCTCGAG
>CALATR010000388.1 GCA_937891875.1 uncultured Pseudomonadota bacterium
CGCCTGAGGAAGGCGGAGGAGCATCGTGCGCGCGCCGTCCTGGCTGATGCGCAGGTCGCCTACGAGCAGTGCCAGACCCGGCTCCACGAGACCGAGCAGGCGCTGCACCAGACGATGACCAGCGCCGCCAACGGGGTCATCGACCTGCAGGCCCGCCACCAGGGGGCGCTGCGGCTCGAGCTCGAGCGTCGCTACCGCGAGCAGCAAATGCAGGAGAGCCTCGATCGGGCCGGCAGTGCCCGCGAGACCGTCACCGAGCACGCCAAGGCCGCCAAGGTGGTGGAGCTGGTGGCGACCTCGCGGCGGGACGAGGCCATGGCCGAACACCAGCGTCGCACCCGCCAGGCCTTCGATGAGCAGGGCCTGCAGTCCTGGTGGCGGCGCTCCGCCTGAGGTCCCCATGATCCTCCGAACCACCAGCACCGTGGCCACCGTCGGCCTCCTGATCCTCGCCCTCGCCGGCTCGCCGGTCGCGAAGGGTCAGGACGGCGATGGATCGGCCGATGCGGCCAGCAGCCGGGAGCGCGCCCCCGTCCGGGCGACCCGTGGACAGGAGCGTCTCGCCCAGGCCCTGCTCGCCCGCGAGCGCGCCCTGGATCGGCGGGAGCGCACCCTGGATCAGCAGGTCGAGGATCTGCGCGCGGCAGAAGCCACGTTCCAGCAGAAGATCGACGAGATGAAGTCCGTGCGTGAGGAGCTCCAGGCCCTGCTCGACAAGATCGAGGAGGTCGAGGAGGAGCGCGTCACCAAGACGGTCAAGATGATGGAGTCCATGCGGGACAAGAGTGCTGCCGCGATGCTCACCGAGATGGACCAGGAGCTCGCGGTCACGGTGCTCGACCGCATGAACAAGAGCGCGGCCGGCGCCGCCCTCGCCAAGATGGACCCGAAGCTCGCGGCCGAGCTGGCCGCGAAGCTGACCCGTCCGATCACCCTCGGGGGTCGCTGATGCGCGGTGACATGCTCGGTGCCGTCCGCGGCGGGTCCAGCACGGCCACGACGGCGCGCCACCGCAAGCAGACCGACGTCGCAGACGGCGCCGCCGATCTCTTCGGCGCCCTGCTCGCCGGCCAGCTGACGCCGGAGCCGGTCGAGACCAAGCTGCCTTCATCCCCCACTCTCGACGGTCCGTCCCTCGAGGACGAGACCGATGTGGAGGCGGCCTTCGCTTTCTCCTCGAATGCCTTGCCGGGAGATCCGAGAGGGGTCTTCGTGGATGGCCACGGTGGCTACGGTCACCAAGGCAGTCCCGGACCAACCGTCCGTGAACCCGGCTCGAGTGCAAGGGGGTTGCGATTGGACTCGGCCCAGCCTGGGGGGGCAGGGGCCGAACATGTACGATTCCGATCGCGTCGCACCTTGCCGGGTTCACGGGGGTTTCCCCCCGAGTTGGTCCCCGAGGGCGCCAGGGCGGCCGAGGCCGCAGCCGGCGCTCCCGATGGCGAGCCGCTCGACTTCGAGGCTCTGAAGGCTTCGGTCGAAGGCGAGTTCTCCCCAGATGACGTGCTGCAGGCCACCCCGCCTGCGCCCACCGCCACGCGCGCCGAAGGCTCCCGTCCCAACCTGGACGGCTCCGAGTCCGGCGCCGAGCCCGTCGACCTCGACGCGGCCGACGCGAGCGAGTCCGACCCGGCTCGCTCCGACTCCGAGCGCTCCCGCGACGAGGCCCGCTCCGACGATGCCCGCCCCGAGCTCCGCCTCGACGGCAAGCGGGCCCGCGCGTCCACGTCTCACGCCATCCGTAGCGTGCTGGACGCGCTGACCGCCGAGGCGCCCGAGGCGATCGACCCCCGCGAGTCCATCGAGCCTGGTGAGGTCGATGCCGACCCTGCCGAGGTCGTCGAGGACCCTCTCCTTCCCCCCGCGCGTCCCGACGATGCGCCCACCCGGATCACCCTCGCCGACGACCTGACGCTGGAGGTGGACCTCCACGACGGCATGGTCGAGGTCACCCTCGAGGGCGACACCGACGCGGTCGAGCCCCTGTCCGACCTGGGTCGCGAGCTCGACGAGGAGCTGCGCCGCCACGGCTGGTCGCTGGGCACCTTCGCCGAGCGCCGCCAGCAAGGCGACGCCCGCTCCACCCTGTACCGCTCCCGCCGTGCCCTGCGCGCGGTCGACGGCGAGCGCGACAGCACCACCACCACGTCCACCCGTCGCATCCGCCGCGGCCACGTCGTCGACGTGCTCGCCTGAACGGAGTTGCCATGACGACCGTGTCCAACGTCAACCAGATCGCCGGCGTGGCTGCCCCCGAGAGCCCGTTCCAGGCGGCCGAGGCCGATCTCGCCGACAAGAACACCTTCCTGCGCCTGCTGACGACCCAGCTGTCGAACCAGGACCCGACCAACCCCATGGACAACGAGCAGTTCCTGTCGCAGCTGGCCCAGTTCAGCAGCCTGGAGCAGCTCATGGGCGTGCAGTCCACGATGCAGGCGGTCTACACGGGCATCCAGGCGCTCAACAACGCCAGCATGGCCAACCTGCTGGGCACCCGCGTCACCGCGGCGGCCGACTCGGTCAAGCTCGAGGCGCTGCCCGAGGGCGAGACCGCGCACCCCGACCGCGAGCTGGGCTGGGTTGCCGGCGAGAACCTCTCCGACGCCCGCCTCGAGATCCGCGACGAGAGCGGCAAGCTGGTCCGCACCGTCGAGCTCGGCAGCGTCGATGCCGAGGGCAGCTACACCTGGGACGGCACTGGAGCCGATGGCAAGGCCGTCCCCGCCGGGACCTACACCTTCAAGGTGACCGGCACCAACAGCGTTGGCGACCGCGTGACCGCCGACACCCGGATCACCGGGATCGTCGACGGCATGGACTACGCCACCGGAACCCCCCAGCCCTTCGTGGACGGCGTCGCCGTCTCGCTGGGCGATCTCGTCACCCTCCGTACCGGCGATGCCGGCTGAACCCCAGGAGCACCCCCATGAGCCTGTTCAACACCATCAAGACCGGCGCCACCGGCCTCGGGGCCAGCGGATCCAGCCTGGCCGTCATCGGCGACAACATCGCCAACCTCAACACCCGCGGCTTCAAGAAGGGCCGGATCGCGTTTGCCGACGTGATGCCGCAGTTCATCGGCAGCGTCAACGGCATCAGCCAGGTGGGCCGCGGTGCCGTCACCAGCGGCGTCAATACCATGCACCTGCAGGGCGGCTTCCAGTCGACCGGCTCCGCGCTGGACCTCGCCATCGGCGGCGACGGCTTCTTCCAGGTCAGCGATCCCAACGGCGGCAAGTACTACACCCGTGACGGATCCTTCCGGGTGGACGCCGACAACTACGTCACCACCCTCGGCGGGATGAAGCTCCAGGGCTACCCCGCGGTGGACGGTCAGATCTCCGGCCAGGCCGGTCCGCTCCAGCTGCAGACCACCCCGCTGCCGAGCAAGGTAACCGAGACCCTGACCCTCAACGCGGTGCTCGACCCGAACGAGACCAAGGGGACGGCGGGCAGGCTCGGGACCCTCACCGGCACGGCCGACGGCAGCGCCGCCGCGCCGACCATCAACGAGCTGACCGAGGAGGCCGACTGGTCCACCAGCATCACGGTCTACGACAGCCTCGGGCAGTCCCACGAGGTGACGGTGCTGTTCGAGTACCTGGGCACCGGCGGCACCGGCACCGGGCCGCAGTGGAGCTACTCGGCGGTGGTCGACGGCTCCGAGCTGGACGATGGCACCGGCAATCCGCAGGGCGACGGCTTCGGCGCCAAGCTGGTCGACTCCGGCACCCTGCAGTTCAACACCGACGGCACCCTCGCAAGCGTGACTCCGGGCACCCCGGACACCGCCGCGTGGCCGGGCGCGGACGCCTGGACCCCCACGTTCGACTTCGGCGAGAACCCCGGCGAGCTGGGCAACCTGATCTCCAACGCCAACGCCGGCTCCTCCGCCATCTCGTTCCAGCAGGACGGCTACGGCACCGCGTTCATGACCGGCCTGTCGGTGAACGACGACGGCATGATCATGGGTCAGTACGACAACGGCGAGACCAAGGTCCTCGGCCAGGTGGCGCTCGCCCGCTTCCCGGCGAACGACGGCCTCGCCCGCGCCGGTGGCAACCTCTACAGCGAGACCCTGGCGTCGGGCGACCCCACCCTGGGCGTGGCCGGCACCGGCGGCCGCGGCACGATCAGCGGCTACGCGCTCGAGTCGTCCAACGTCGACCTCGAGGACGAGTTCGTGAACATGATCCAGTCCCAGCGCAGCTACCAGGCCAACGCGAGCACCGTGCGTGCCAGCGACGAGAGCCTGCAGACGCTGGTCCAGCTGGTCTGATCCGCAGCCAGGCCGCACCGTCGGTTCTCCAGACGGCGGCCTGGCTACTCGTAGTGGAAGTACCAGCGCTCCTTGATGAGCGCCCGCACCGGGTCACAGAGCTCGGGGTCGGCGCTCGTCCCGGCGACCAGCTCTGCGGTCGCCACGGCCTGCTCGTGGACCTCCCAGGCCGCGTCCCCCAGTCGGGCCTTGGCCTCGGTACTTCTGACCTCGGCGTCCCAGCGCGCGCAGAGCTCCGGACCACCGCTGCACGCGCAGTCGCGCATGGGGTTGGTGGGCGGCGTCGGCGGTGGCGGGAGGCTCGACCCACGGGCCTGCATCGGCCGACCCTCGGCGGTGAACGCCCACAACACAACCGGCCGGTACCGGGTGCCGAGGAGGTTCCAGGCCGGCTCGGGCAGGGTGGTCGGCTCTGCGACGTGCCCGTCCTGATCGGCGCAGGTGACCTCTCGTCCGTCCAGGGAGAGCACGCACAGGTCGCGGATGGACCAGGCGAGATCCCGAGCCAGGGGGAGGCTGTTGACGGCGTCCTGGGGGATGCGGCGCTCGCCCCAGCAGATGGTGCGCCCGTCAACTCGCAGGCCGCACGCGGTCCCGTCGTCGACCTCGAGGTCCGCCCACACGCCGGGCGCGGTCTCCCAGTAGTCGGCCGGGTAGGCCCAGTTCACCGTGCCCCCGTCGAGCAGGCTCGCGTGGATGCTGTCGTGGAACTCTCGCAGCCTGTCTTGGTCGGGGATGCTGTCGCGCCCGCTCCAGCGGAAGGTCTGTCGCCAGGTCCCAGCGGCGGAGCGATAGACGCCTTCCCCGAGCGCCTCGACCGGTCCGTCCCGCGGCTGCAGGACCGGCCAGGCGTGCTCGGGGAGCAGGGCGTGGAACACGAAGAGCTGCTGATCCTGGGTCCAGGCATAGATGTCGGACTGGAGCTCCGAGCCGGCATTGCCCCAGGAGGCGAGCTCAGCCGGTGGCAGCACGGCGGGTCCCTGGGGGGGCGCCAGCGCGATGGCGCGGGTCGCGTTGATCCGGGTCGCGTTCTCGCCAGTGGCCATCAAGCGCAGCCGAGCCCAGAGCGGCGGAAGCGAGCAGATCAGGATCGATGTGAGCACGAGGCCGACTGCTCCGATGCCGATCCTCAGCGCCCAGCGGCTGCGCACCCGCGGCGGGACCCAGTCGTCGTCGAACATGCCGCCGTGGCCGCGCCCGTCGCTGCCCTCCGCCGGCGCTGCCGGCTCGTCGATCCCCATGCTACCTCCCCTGTGGCCCCGTCGACCCTCCCCGGAACCCGGAACGTCAGACGCGGTCGGTGCCCCCATGCTGACACTCGTCCACCTGCTCCTGGTTCCCGCCCATGCCGATCTCTGGTCGGCCAACCTCGGCGACGTGCTGTCGAAGTCGTCCGACGTGGCCTGGGTCACGGTCGACGCCGAGCACCACGTGCGCGTCACCCGCACTGTTCGCGGCGACCGGGCTCCCGACTCGGTCCACAGCGTCCGCCCCGACCTGCCCGTGGGTGCGGTCGGCGTGCTCGCCTGCGGTCACCCGCCCCAGAACGCCTGCATGCTGGCCGTGCAGAAGCCCGACGGCATCGTCTGGGTCGAGGACGTCGGCCTGGGGAAGGACCACGGATCGGCGATCCCGGGCGTCACCACGATGGACCGGCTGGAGGCGCTGATCGCGGATCGCCCGACGGATCCGCTCTGCGTGAAGATCGGCGATGAAACCGTGCATGTGGACGCGGCAACCGGCCGGGGCGAGACGCCCGAGGGTCCGGTCGGCGTGGTCGCGGGCGGGGTGATGGCCGTCATCCAGCGCTACGGCAAGGACGAGACCGTCTACGTCGGACGGCGCGGGGCCCGCGGCGGGGTGATCGGCGGTAACGGGCGGCTGGGCATTGGCGGGTGTCTGGAGTTCGACCTGGTGCGCCAGGAGCGGTGAGGGGGGGCGATCCGCTACACTCGTGTCCAGCGGGAGGGCTACCCCCTGGTGGAGCGGTGATGTCGATCAAGGACGTCCGGCGCGACAGGGAGGAGAGGACCCGCGGACTCGCGAGCGACCTGCTCGGGAGGTTCACAGCCGGGTCCGATGATTGGCGTCGGAGCGACTACGTGGGTGAGTACCCGTTCGAGCCGAGGATCCGGTGGTCGGGTCGCGCCATTTCGCAAGGAGAAACGGAGATACTGTTTGCGGACGTCGCTGAGGTGCTCGCTCCGACGAAGGGGGCGCCCGCACCCGCTGACCGTACGGTGACGGTCGCCATGACCGACGGTTCGACCGCCCAGCTGGTGGTCTCGGGCCAGAATGGCAGGTTTCTCCACGTCCATGACTTCCATCGCTTCATTCGGAACGCGAGGGTGATCTGGTCGGAGACGTAGTCACGCGCTCGTTCGACTGAAGCGCCGCCGTGTGTCAGCATCCTGGTAGGAGGTCCCCCCATGCACCGCATCTTCGGGATGAGCGTCGCCTCGGTCTACAAGCACTACGTGGCCAAGGTCGAGAAGAAGGGGCGTACGAAGGAGGAGCTCGACGAGGCGATCCGCTGGCTCACCCAGTTCGACCAGGCGACCCTGGAGCACCACCTGGAGGAGAAGACGACGTTTCAGGACTTCTTCGACGCGGCGGAGCTCAACCCCAACGCCGCACTCATCAAGGGCGTGGTCTGCGGCGTCCGCGTGGAGGAGGTCGAGGATCCGCTGATGCAGAAGATCCGGTTCATGGACAAGCTGGTGGACGAGATCGCCAAGGGCAAGGCGATGGCGAAGGTGCTGCGGGGCTGAGGGCTACGCCTTCCGCCGCCCCACCACTCCTTCACTCCATCGCCGCCACGATCTCCGGCCCGCTCGGGATGTCCCGGCTGTCCTTGATCTGCAGCTCCATGCCGCGCTTCACGAGGTAGAACCCGGGGATTCCGCCGTCCGTGTTGTAGGCATTGCCCCACTCGAAGCCCCTGTCCGCGAACATGGCGTCCTCGCACTGGGCCCGGCACAGCGCCTCGGCCTCGTCGCCCCAGCAGACGCCGTCCTCGAGGGGTCATCCTAGCGGGGGTCCGGCCCTGGGGTCTGTCTCGCTGACCTGCAGTGTTCGACAGCCTCCGAGGAGATGGTGGTGCGACCCAGCTCCTCCAGCGTCAGCGTGGAGAGGTGTTCCTTCAGGGCGGGTGCGCGCTCGCATCCCTTCACCTTGCCGTTGGCCGAGATCAGCGTGAAGTCGTGCTCGTCCGTGCTCCGACCGCCGAGGGTTCCGGTGGCGATGAAGTGAAGGGCCTCGTCCCCGACGTCCGGGTAGAACCGCTCCTCGTCGTCGTAGGCGTCGAGGATCTGCTCCCGCTGCCCGGAGAAGTCGTTTCGAGCGTCCAGCTCCACGTGGACTTCGAGCTGGACCATGCCGCCGAGGGCGCCGATCTCCGCCACCGTCTTGGAGAGGAGGAACTTCTTGGCGTTCGCGGAGAGATCCTGGTCGTACCACTCGACGCCCTTGGGCGTGAGGACCCCGGAGTCGTCTTCGACCAACGTCAGCGAGAGCACGGGGGGGATGCCGACGTGCCGCGCGTAGGCCTCCTCGACCCTGGCCAGGACCGACGCCGCGTGTGCACCCACTTCCAACGGGGCGAATCCGGCTGCGTCCCTCAGCTCCTGGACCGCACCGTAGATGGCGGCTGCGTCGGTGCTGTTGTCGACGGCTTCGCGGATGAGCGCGTTGCCCGCAGCTCCCTCGTAGCCGTCCAGGTCGATGCCCTCGCGCGAGTGCTCCAGCAGCAGCTCGATCTGGCTCACCGTGTCGTTCTGGAGGAGCGCGGAGAGGTTTCCCTGGTGGATTCCGGACGCGTACTCGAAGTAGCCGACCATGGCGGACACCAGGCGAACGGCATCCCCTGACGCCCCCTGGACCTGCTTGGTCAGGAACGCGACCGCAGACTCCAACTTCCGCAGCCTGGCGTTTCGCAGCTGGAGTGCTGTGCGCTCGTCCTGCTTCTTGATGAGGTCGAACACCTTGCTGGCCAGGGAGTAGGCCACGCCGACCTGTGGAGGCAACAGCGACAGCAGCTCTTCGGAGGCCATGCCGGTGAGCTCGTCCGTGGCCATGCCCAACGCGTCCGAGTGCACGTCTCCAGAAGCGTTCGACGCGAACTGCGTGAGCTGGGTCTCGTTGCCCAGGATCCCGACGAGCTGGGTGACGTGGTCCGCCACGATCTGCACGACCTCGTCGGAGCAGGCCCGGATGTCCGCCACCATGGCGTCCACCTCCGCGAGCTTCGACTGCGACGCATTCAGCGACTGCATGGCCGTCTGGAGCTGCTCGATCATCAGCTGTGAGTCGGCGTCGAGGAGCAACGGAGCCGGAGACTCGTTCGCAGGCGCGTCTTCCCAACCCGGTGGCGAGGTCCCGCCATCGTCGAGCTCGGAGGAGGCTTGCTGCAGCATCGGCGTGTCGTCGCTGGATGCCTGCGCGGGCAGCTCGAACCCGGACATCCCCTGGCACGAGAGATCTGCGTTCGTGGGCGCGTCGACCGAGGACTGGGCCACGGACTCGACGGACTGCTCCCGGGACCTGCAAACCAGCGCTGACATGGACGCTCCCCTGGCGCGTGAGGTTGCGCCGTGGTCCTTGATTAGTCAGCAAGAAAGGTCTTCTTTACGCATGTCATGCCTAGCATGATCGTGTGAGGGTCTGCGATCGGCCCGTGCCTGGCGCGAGGGTGGGAGGGAGGCCCCCACCTCAACTCCTGCGCCCATGGTCCGACAACGCAGACGGTGACTCATGCCCCTGCGGAGGACCCGCCATGGATCTGGCGACGATCATCGGCCTCGTGGTCGCGTTCGGCCTGCTGCTCGTGTCGATGCTGCTCGGCGGCGGCCTCATGCCGTTCGTCGACGTCCCGTCGCTCGTGCTCGTGCTCGGCTGCACGGCTTCCGCCATCTTCATCGCCTATCCGGGCGGGAAGGTGCTGAACGCCATGAAGGCGGCAAAGGCGGCGTTCTTCGCGGCTCCGCTCGATGCGAAGGCGACCATCCAGCTCATGTCCGAGCTCTCCAACACGGCCCGCCGTGAGGGCCTGCTGGCCCTGGAAGCGGCCGCCGAGCAGACCCAGGACGACTTCCTCAAGCGCGGCCTGCTCATGATGGCCGACGGCCACGAGGCTGCCACCATCGAGAGCGTCCTGTACGACGAGATCGGCAAGATCGGCGAGCGCCACTCGGTCTCCATCTCCGTCTTCGACAACATCGGCGCGTACGGCCCGGCCATGGGCATGCTCGGCACCCTCGTCGGCCTCGTGCTCATGCTCGGCGCGCTCGACGATCCGTCGACCATCGGCCCCAAGATGGCCATCGCCTTGTTGACGACGTTCTACGGCGCCATCCTCGCCAACCTGGTCGGCATCCCGCTGTCGAACAAGCTCAAGCAGCGCTCGGCCGAGGAGGTCGCGCACAAGGAGCTCATCGCTGCGGGCCTGCTGTCGATCCTGGCCGGTGAGAACCCGCGCTTCATGGTCGAGCGGCTCAACGCGACGCTCCCCGCCAGCAACCGGTTCGAAGAGGCGGCGTAGCCATGGCCAAGCGCGAGAAGAAGGAGCCGGATCCGCCACCGGGCGTGCCCGCCTGGATGGCGACCTTCTCCGACCTGGTCACCCTGCTGCTGACCTTCTTCGTCATGCTCATGGCGATGGCCAGCTTCGACGACACGACCAAGGTCCAGGCGCTGCTGCGCTCCCTGCACGAGAAGCTCGGCGCGGACGGGTTCGACCCCGGCAAGCTGGGCAGCGGGGAGGCGGCGTACATGAACACGGCCCAGGACTCGGCAGAGATCAGCCTGTCGCCGATGCTGGCGCGGCTGGCGGTCGCCTTTCGCATGCAGCTGTCCAACGAGATCGTGCACACCGACCAGGAGGAGAACGAGCTGCGGGTGGACCTGCCCGAGGGCGCGTTCTTCCGCACCAGCGAGTCGACGGTGCACCCCGGTGGCTACGGCCTGCTCGCCGAGGTCGGCGACATCCTGGCGAGCGAGCCGGACGTCACGGTCCACGTGGTCGGCTTCGCCGCGCCCCAGGAGTCGAAGGACCCCGCCCTGCTGGCGACCGACCGGGCCATCGCCGTGGTCGAGCGCCTGCGCCCCCAGGTGGAGGGCGGACGACTCTCACTCTCGCCCTACGGTCCGGGCGGTTTCGATCCGATTCAGGGGCAGGAAGGTTGGCAGCGTCGGATCCAGCTCGTGCTCAAGGCCGACCGTGTCCAGGGCGCTGCTCCCGTGAAGATGCTCCACAAACGCGAGGAATCCGATGGCCGACGGTGAAGACGATCTCGACATCCCCAAGAAGTCGAGCATGCTGCCGATCGTGATCGCTGCGGTGGGTGCGCTGGTCGTCGGTGCCGGAGCGGGCTTCGGTGCGGCGCTGGTGTTCGCCGGCGGCGAGGAAGCCGAGGCGGCCGAGGGCGAGGCGGACGAGCCCCAGGACCCGATCGAGGTCGAGCGGGACGGCGAGACGGTGGTCATCGAGGACCCCGGCGCGGTCTACATCCACGACCTCGAGCGGTTCACGATCAACCTCCGCGGCGGCGGCGGCGGGCGCACCCTGCGCATGGCCGTGCAGCTGCAGTCGACCGCGCGCCACCAGTACGACCTGCAGGACGCCCACCCGGCGCTCCGCGACGCCGTGCTCACCCTGGCGTCCGACTACACCTACGGCGACGTCGAGGGATTCGACGGCAAGCAGCGCCTCAAGGACGACCTGCTGGCCGCGGTGACGAAGGTGGTCGATCCCGACGAGGTCGATCGCATCTTCTTCACCGAGTTCCAGGTGAACTGATGGCTGACAACCCGCTGGTCGGTCGCTTCGACACCGGCGCAGTCGCGCTCGTCGCCGACGTGCTGCGCCAGGCCCTGCGGCCCATCCGCATCCGCCTGGTCAACCGGATCGGCGCAGACGTCCCGATGGAGCTCGTGTCCTGCGAGTTCATCCAGCTGGGTCCGCTCCTCGAGCGCCTGTACGAGGAGGAGGTGCGCCTGCTCGCCCGGGTGCGCATGAGCCCCGCCGGTCTGCCCATCCTGGCCGGCATGGACACGCCGCTGCTGTTCCGCATCATGGGCATGCTCATGGGCGAGAGCCCCTGGGGCGAGCCCGCCGCGGTCGACCACCGCCCGCTGACGTCCACCGACGTGCGGGTCGCCACCCGGGTGCTCGAGGACGTCGTCGGCGGGCTCGAGGACGGCCTGCCCAGGACCGCGAACCAGCAGCTCACGCTGGAGAAGGTCAGCGACGACCCCCGCCTGGACCTCGGTCTGTCCGCCACCGCGGGCATGTTCGACGTGAAGATCCAGATCGGCGACGCAGAGAACCCGCTTGGAAACGTCATCCTGGGCCTTCCGACCTCCGTCGTGCCCCGGCTGTTCCCCGACCTGCCGTCGGAGCGGGTCGACTCCGCCAAGGCCGAGCGCCAGGCGGCGCGGGTCCTGCCGATCCGCGTCGACGCCGTCGCCGAGCTCGCGCGGGTCAAGACCACGCTCTCGAAGCTTCAGCAGCTGACCGTCGGCGACACCCTGCCGATCGGCCGCCTGCGCCAGATCGAGGTCCGCGTGCGCGACCGGGTCGCCCTCATCGGCGAGCCCGGACTCGTCGACGGCGTGCGCTGCGTGCGGGTGATCCGCAACGTGCACGAGCTCGGCGCCCCTTCCTGACGATCCACCCTCAAGTCCCGTGGCGCAGGGCCGATCCCCGTCCACGAGGAGGACCGCATGCCCAGGCCCACGGAGCTCGCGTTCCTGCATGACATCCCCATCGATCTCGTCGTCGAGCTCGGCCGAGCCACCCTCTCGGTCCGCGAGCTCTCCCAGCTGGAGAAGGACGACGTCGTGGAGCTCTCGCGGCTGGTGAACGAGCCCCTCGACATCCTCGCTGGCGGTCAGGTCTTCGCCCGGGGCGAGGTGGTCGTGGTCGACGATCGCGTTGGGCTGCGGATCACCGAGCTGGTCGAGCGCGAGCGCGCCGAGAGCGCCTGACCGCTCCTCACCTCAAGCGATCCCCCGATGGGCCGATGGGGGACACGAGGTGTCGCCCATGGCGAAGCGAAAGAAGAAAGAGCCGGATCCGCCGCCGGGCGTGCCCGCCTGGATGGCGACGTTCTCCGACCTGGTCACCCTGCTGCTGACGTTCTTCGTCATGCTCATGGCGATGGCCAGCTTCGAGGACAGCTCCGAGCTGGACACGGTCATGGAGTCCCTGCGGCAGGCGCTGGCGCAGAAGGGCTTCGGCGAGGGCCTGGTCAGCATGGTCTTCGGCGACAACCTGTCCGACTCGAACCGCCGGGACATGACCGCCAAGCCCCAGGTCGCCCGACCGCGGGAGTCCCTGGACGCGGATCTGTCGCCCACGGTCGCCAAGGTCGACAAGACCCCGTCCGAGGTCCGCCTGGTGCTGGACGAGGGCGCGTACTTCACCTCTGGCAGCGCCGAGCTGCTGCCGTCCGCCAAGCGTCGGATCGCCGAGATCGGGCGGATCGTGGCTGATCATCCCGTGGGACTGCGCGTCGAGGGACACACCGACATGGAGGGCTCGCCCGAGGCCAACTGGCGGCTGTCGACCCTGCGCGCGCTCTCCGTGATGGAGGTCCTGCGCGACGATGCCGGCGTCGATCCCAAGCTCCTCGAGGCGCGGGGCTACGGGGGCTACCGGCCCACAGTCATCCGCGCCGCCGATCAGGCCCGCAACCGCCGCATCGAGCTGGTGCTGACCGGTGACGATGCCGAGGCCGCGGGTGTCTACGCCGCGCTCGTCAGCGCCGGAGTGGTCCATGAGTGAGGCCGAGGCGATCCCGACCGAGATCGAGGGTTTCGGGGAGATCGAGGACGTCGAGATCGAGTGGAAGGCTCGCCCGTCCATGCTGCCCATCCTGGGTGCGGCGGGCGGCGCGCTGGTCATCGGGATCGGCCTCGGCGTCGGGGCCGCGCTGGCGCTGGGTGCGCTGGGCATGGGTCCGAACGCGCCCGAGGAGGAGCTGCCCAAGGTGACGATCGTCGAGGATCTGGGCACGGTCAACGTCAACCTGCGCGGGGAGGGCGGCGAGCGCGTGCTCGCGATCCGGGCTCAGGTGGAGGTCGAGACGACCGATGAGTCGCGGGTCAGCATGCTGGCTCCTGCCCTGCGGGACGGCGTCCTGGTGCTGGCCTCGGACCAGACGGCAGAGGACCTGCTGGTCGGTCAGGGGCGAGCCCGCTTCAAGGACGAGCTCCGCTTCCGGCTGGACCTGCTGCTCGGCGAAGACCGCGTGACCGACCTCTACCTCACCGAGCTGGTGGTGAAATGAGCCTGGACCTGCCTGCCGATCCGCTCGCCCGCATGGATCAGGACCTGATGGGTCGGGTCCAGGAGCTGATGTCGAGCGCGGTCCGCCGCATGCGCACCCACCTGATCAACCGGGTGGGCGTCTCCGTGCCCGTGCGCTTCGGCGACGTCGGCGCCATCTCCTGGAGCGAGCTCGGCGAGCAGTTCCTGGAGGAGGGCGGCGGCGTCTACGTGCGCTTCCAGTTCGAGCCCGGCGGGGTCGAGGGCATGCTCGCCATCGACGGCACCCTGCTCTTCCGCATCATGGGCCTGCTGCTGGGCGAGGATCCGTACGCGGAGCCCGCCCCCTACGTGTGGCGTCCCGCGACCCGCATGGACCTGGCCGTCGCCGAGCGCCTGTCCTCCGATCTCTTCGCGGGCCTGCTCGACAGCCTGCCCGGCGGCACCGGCGGCAAGATCCGCATCGTCGAGGTCTCCGGCAACCCGCGGGTCGACCTGCCCCTGCCGCGCCAGGCGATGATGCTCGACGTCACCCTGGACTTCGGACCGCCCGAGGACCCCTACGGCCTCGTGACCCTCGCCCTGCCGATGTCGTTCGCGACCGCGCTGTGGCCCGAGGTTGCCCGCGAGCGCAGCACCGACGATCGCGGCGTGGCGCGGGTGCTCCCGCTTCCCGTCACCGTGGTCGCGGAGCTGGGTCGCGTGAAGATGCCCTTTGGAGCGCTGCGATCGCTGGAGGAGGGCGCCGTGCTGCCCCTCGGCGGCGCGCGCACGGTGACCCTGTCGGTGGCCGGACGGCCCGCCCTGGTCGCCGAGGCTGGCGTGATGGACGGCACCCGCTGCGTGCGCGTGCTCCGGCGATCCGCTCCCGCGTGATCTGCCTCAACTGGTGGCTCCGCCGACCGATGGGAGGTCGCCCGAGACGGAGCCCCGAATGTCCACCAACCCTGCGGCCTTTCTCCACGATCTTCCGGTAGAGCTGGTCATCGAGCTCGGCCGCGCCCAGCTGACCGTGGCCGACCTGGCCCGGCTCGAGCGCGACGACGTGCTCGAGCTCGACCGCCTCGCCAACCAGACGTTGGACGTCATCGTCGGGGGCCGCCTGCTGGCCCGCGGCGAGGTCGTGCTGGTCGACGATCAGGTCGCGCTCCGCATCACCGAGATGATCCACCACGAACAGGCGGAGACGGCATGATCTGGCTCTCCCTCGTCACGTCGCTGGCCCTGGCCCAGGATGCCGATCCCCTCGGCCTGGGCACGCCCCCCGACGCCGCCGATCCGATCGCCGCCGAGGCGACCGAGGTCGTCGAGGGCGTGACCGTGCCCGCGACGACCGCTCCGGTCGCCGAGGCCCCGGTCCGTACCCCCGCGGCGCGCTCGGCGAGCACGACCACGGTGACCGCTCCGGTGGACTCCGGCTGGCTGTTCAGCTTCGGCGGGCCCGCCGCCCTGCTGGTGCTCGCTGGCGGAGTCCTCTGGTACGTCCGCAAGAACGGCCTGAAGGTCGGCGGGATGTCCCTGGGCGGACTGCAGGCGTTCAACCAGGCCCAGACGGGCCCCCAGGTGCGGGTCGCCGCGCGTTCCGCCCTCGGTGGACAGGACAGCGTCGCGGTCATCGAGGTCACCGGCTTCGGCGCCCCCCGCCACCTGCTGGTCACGACCGGCCCCGGCGGCAGCCGCCTGGTCGCCGATCTGTCTGCGGCTCCCGGCCAGGAGGGCAACCTCGACGGTGCGCTCCACGACGCCCTGCAGAAGGCCATGGGCGGCAGCTGGACCGCGCCCCAGGC